>CAZYVH010000056.1:11886-18703 GCA_964650905.1 uncultured Wenzhouxiangellaceae bacterium
GCATTTCTTGCTTCGCGTGATCCGTCTTCGGACGATGCCGACAATCCGCTCAAGAACGTGACTTTGGCGCCGCTAAATGCACAGGCGATCGCACTTTCACAACGGTATCAATTCAATGTGTATTCGGGCTACAACATGACTGAGATATCGGCACCGTTGATGACCGTAAAAAACTGCAATGTGTTGGGTAGCATGGGACGCCCGCGTTCAGGTGCCCAGTGCCGCATTGTAAACAGCCATGGAACTGACTGTGCCCCCGGTGAAACTGGCGAACTTCTGGTCAGGACCACTAACCGTTTCGAGATGAACATCGGCTATTACAATATGCCGGAAGAGACCGAACGTGCCTGGCGTGATGACTGGTTTCACACGGGCGATCTGGTCACGCAGGATGAAAATGGTGAATTCTTCTTTGTCGATCGGCTTAAAGATGCCATCCGGCGGCGAGGCGAAAACATCTCATCCATCGAGGTGGAAATGGAAGCCTGTTCCCATCCGGATGTGGAAGAGGTGGCGGCCTTTGGGGTTCCCAGCGAAGACGGTGAGGAAGAAGTGATGATTGCCGTTGTCGCCAAGCCGGGTCATAACCTGGATGCTGAGGAGTTTATCCATTATCTGATAAAGCGTCTGCCCTACTATTGTGTACCCCGTTATGTGCGGATCATGGATGTGCTTCCACATACCGCCAGTAATAAAATAACCAAGTTTGATATTCGAAAAGAGGGTGTGACAACGGATACCTGGGATCGGGTGGCGGCCGGTATCATTCTGAAAAAAGAGCGCCTGGGCTCCTAGCCCGAACATTTCACCAGTATTCCGGCGCCATCATCCAGGATTCTGGTGAAATATGCAGGCTAAGCTACGTATCGGTGCGTCACAAATCATGCCTCTGTCTTGATGATAATGCGACGGATTTGTATTGAATCGACGGTGCGATTAGCCTAGAATACTGTGGTCTTATTATGCAAGTTATAAGAAATAGGTGTAATTGGTCTCATCATCACAGGTGTCGCCAAGGTTTTCCACCGGCTTAACAGGAGATCATTGTGAAGACAATTTCTATACTCGTAATGCTGATTATGGCCTTTTTCCTGGGGGCGTGTGCGCCAGTGGATTCCGCCAATGAAGAGAAGCTCGAAGTTGCCAATGAGATGGTCCAGGCATGGAACAACAAGGATTGGGAACGTGTGTATGACCTGTTTGCCAAAGATGGTGTATTGCACAGCGTCATGGTTGAACCAATTAAGGGCAGGGAAGAGATCAGGGCCAGGTTGTCCGGCTTGGTATCCGGTATTGAGAGTATCGAGTTACAGATACAAAACATGGGTGTGGTTAATGACGTCGTGATGCTCGAACGGGTAGACGATTTTGTTTACAGGGGCAAGCATTCGAGAGTGCCGGTTGTCGGAGTTATGGAAATTGCAAACGGGAAAGTCACAAAATGGCGTGAATACTACGACCAAGCCACCCTTGCTGCAGCCCTGGTCCCCGATACGAAGTCAGAAGCAGAAATCCTGGCGGAGTCAGAAGATGAGATCAAGGTACTGACCGAAAAATTACAAACAGATTGGAACAGTGGTGATATGAGTGCATATCTTGATGCCTATTGGAATGATGAAGGGCTTTCGGTGTTGTACCAGGACCAGGCGGTACGCGGTTGGCAAGCGTTGTCAGATCTATTTACCAGTAGTTTCACCAATGAAGAGCAGATGGGTGACTTTAAGGTCAATGGGATAGCCGTCCGCTTTCCCCGACCAGACATAGCCATCGCCAGCGGTAGCTTTGAGCACCAGTTTCCTGACCAGAAAATAGTCGGTGTTTTTACCCACGTGTGGCGTAAATCAGAGGGTGGTCGCTGGATTATTATCCATGAGCACACTTCGAGGGCACTGATACACTAATCCGGACATTTTACCTTCGGTACGTTTGGTAACCGACCCGATACCTATTACGGCCCTGGCTTGCCCATATATGTCTGTGCTTGCGCTTCCCTCAGCCCGGCATTCAGTCGTATCTGCGCGGCGCCATCATCCGGGAAACTGTCGAGATATCCGGACTAAGCGGTACAGCACTCATTTCAGGAAGACCGCTGATTGTGTCATAGTCGATCTCGCGGTCAATTAGCGACAAAAGGAAACGAGATCAATGAAAGCCAAAGATCTGATGAAAATCATCACGTTTTATGCGCGTTTTACACCCACTTATACCAAGATTGGTTACTACGCTAGACGAATGGGCTGGGGTCGGAACCCGCCGCTTGATTTCGAAGGCCAAAACTGGCTGGTCACGGGCGCGTCACTTGGTCTGGGCAAGGCTATAATGCAAACAGTTGCTGAGGCGGGCGCCAGCGTCATTGCCGTGGCACGCGGCATGCAGCAGCTTGAAGCAGCGCGGGCTGAATTATCACCGGAGGCCGCTGGCAAGGTGCGCCTGGTCAGTGCGGATATGTCTCTGCTGTCGGGAACGCAGGCGTTATTGGACAATGTTCTCGAATCTGGCGAAAAGATCGATGTGTTGATGAATAATGTCGGCCTGCTGCTCAATAGTATGATCCTAACACCAGAAGGGCGCGAGACTTCCTTCGTCATCAACCTGCTAAGCCATTTCAAATTGACAGAAGGCTTGTTGAGCAACGCTGCCTTTGGGGAAAATGCCGTCATCGTCAACATGACTTCAGGCGGCATGTATAACGCTCCGTTAGGATACCGGGGGCTGAACAACACGGACGCTTCCACGTATAACGGCAAAGTTTCGTATGCCTTTGCCAAGCGGGCACAGGTGGCGCTGACTGGTTACTGGGATCAGAAATATCGGCAAAAGGGTATCCGTAGCTATGTTACTCATCCCGGTTGGGCAAAGACCCCGGGTGTGAAAGATGCGCTACCGGTTTTCTGGAAAATTCAGAACTTGATACTTCGAACCCCCCGGCAGGGCGCAGATACCGCACTTTGGTTATCTGCGACGCGACCTCCTGCGCCTGACGAAGAGGTCGTCTGGTTTGACCGTAGCCCCCGGCCCACCCATATGTACGAGCACACTAAAGTACCACAGTGCTCGGTTGAAGAGTTGGTGGATTATCTGCAAAAGGAACTGGAATAGCAGTCATGTCCGGGTTAACCGGTTTAAAACGTCGGTTGGCTCGGCATTTGATCGATTCAGGATCACCCCAGTGCGAAACCGGGATGGGGCTTTACGACAAAACCGGTTGCATGAACGTTATATTCCAGCGATGCGCTGCTGTACATGCAGGTTAATGCCGTGGATGCTTCTTTTTGGCAGGTGGCCAGGGTATAAATGAACTTGTCTGCTGCAGATACTCAACGTAGCCCGGGCGGGTTCGTTGCAGACGTCTCTCAAGCAGTGGTACTCCACTCCAGCGTACCAGGATCCATGTTATCAGAACAGGACCGATCAAGCTCCAACGTCCCAGGCTGGTTTCAGCTGCAAGTAGAAAAAGGCCCCACCAGACGCAGCAATCGCCAAAGTAATTAGGGTGACGGGTATATCGCCACAAGCCCTGGTCCATAACCTTGCCCTGGTTGTCCGGATCGGATTTGAAAGCCGACATTTGGTGGTCCCCGATGGCTTCGAAAAAGATCCCGACCACTGCCAATGCTGTTCCAAACCAGGTCAGAATACCCAATGAGGAGGGTTCCACCTGGATTTGTCCGAGCTGTACCGGTAGTGACACGGTCCACAATAGGGGCCCCTGGATGAGAAACACCTTTTTAAGACTTTGCATGTGGACATTACCAGGTGCCTTTTTAAGCAGTGAGACATAACGGCCATCCGGACCTTCCCGTCGCCAGCGAAGAAACAGGTAAGTAGCCAGCCTGGCACCCCATATTGCAGTGATCAGCAGCAAGAGTTTTCTTCGCTCGGTACCCCCGCCGGTCATGGCATAAGTTGCACCCGCTACAATGATAAATCCGGCTGCCCAGAAGGTGTCAACAAAAGACACGTCACGCACGGGAATGCTGATCAGCCACAGGACCAGCATGCAGGCCATAAGCAGGATAAAATTGCTAAGCAAAATCTGCAACACTTCATTCATGGTTTCCGATTCCTGTTTTTTGCTATTTACCTGTTGAAAGTGTGTCGACATTTAGCAACGAAGCCATTTGACGCTCTACGTTAGCAGGGTTGCGTGCCATGGCTGCCCGAATATTGACTGCAAATGGATCTGTGTCCATCTCGGGGATGTTTTTTTCTATGGCCTTAATACCGGCTCTTGCAATGACCGCTGGTGGTTCCTTCCTTCCCTGGACGTGGGATGCCATACGGGTGTCTACTGAACCGACAATCAGGCAGCTGACCTGCGTGTTCTGTTCGGCCAGTTCGGCACGAACGTTGGTCGTAAGCGCCCGGGCCGCGAATTTTGCGGGGCTGTACCCCCCCATATTGGGTATGGCCAGGATGGCACCGGCAGACAGAACGTTAACGATGGCACCGCCGCCATGATTTGCGAGCACCGGGGCAAATCTTCGGATCATGGACAACACACCAAAGTAATTGACTTCCATTTCAAGCCGGGCAGCTTTCAAATCAGATGCACCGATCAGTGTTTGATTTTCAAAAGCACCAGCGTTGTTAATGACAATGTTGGCATCACTACATTGCTCTGCAGCGTTTTGCACCTGCTCTTCATCGGTTACATCCAGTTCTACAGCAACGGCCTTGCCCGGATACTGTTCAACCAGGCCGGATGCCGCTTCAGGTTGGCGTGTGCCTACATAGACTTTTTTCGCCCCCGCAGCAATCAAACCATGGACAAAGGCTTCTCCAATTCCGCGGTTTCCACCTGTGACAATCGCTTTGCTGCCCGTAACGTTCATTATTTCATACCTGTTGGTTTATCCCGACTCTGAGGAGATTTAAAGTTCCAGCACATGCGGGCCGGGCTCAGAGGCATATAGTTCATCGATCTCTGCGACCCGATTTTCCGAGGCGATCAACTGATTCAAAGTACCCTTATCAGACAGTTCATATCGGGCAGCACTGGGTGCTTCTTTAATAAATGCAAAACGACCGATACGTCTGCTACTGGCTGGGTTGGCACTGTTGTAGGTTTTTAGTGCCTGTTGCAGGAAAGCCCTGATCTTCGGATTTTGTATCAGTTTGGAAATATCCGTGTTGGAGCTGTTATCACTATTTCGCAAGCCGGCCGGGTTTGGGACACCGAGTACCGCCAGGTAGTCGCGACCGTTACCACAGAGTAACAGGTCGCTGATCATGGGTGCCAATGCTTCAATCAGTCTGGCTCGTACCTGACCTGCATAGACCCATGTGCCGGTACCCAGCTTGAATTCCTCTGTTAATCTGCCGGCGAAGTACATCCCCTGCCCAATGTCGTTCTTATCGTGGAAATTTGCCATATCCCCGGTCTTGTAGAATCCTTCATCATCAAATGCCGCCGCAGTACCTTCCGGGTTGTCCAGGTATCCGGGCATAATATTGTCGCCACGCAAACGCACTTCGTAACGATTATCAAGAGGTACAAGTTTGACTTCCAATCCTGGCATCGGCAGACCAATACCCACTTTGCTGGTTTCGAAGAAAATTGCCATGCACCCTGATGTAGTTTCAGTTGCACCATATCCGGTGGTTATAAAAACCCGTTGCCCTGTCTCCTGCACAGCCATCTTTTGCAGTCGGTCAAGGGTTGGTTGCGGCAATCCGGCACCCCCATAGAGAAGCATTCGCAGTTTCTTGAAAAATCGCTTTCTCAGTATCTCGTCGTTCTCCAGGACATCGATTAGCATGGCAAACCCGGCCGGCATATTGCAGAAGTAGGGTACGGATATCTCGCGAAGGTTACGGATGGTTTCGTCAAACAGTGCTGGTACCGGCTTGCCTTCATCAATGTAAAGCGTACCGCCGAACACGGCGGCTGCGAGCAGGTTGAAAGCGCCGGATACGTGACTCCAGGGCAGCCAGTCCAGCATAACGTCATCCCAACCGGACACGTGGCCCAATACCTGGTATGCCTGGTACAGATTTGTGCTCAACATGCGCTGAGTCTGAATCACGGCCTTGGGTACTCCGGTCGATCCTGAGGTTAGCATGTAGACAGCGTGCGCATCCGGGTCAGCGTTTTCAATATGCATTTTTATTGCATCACCACCCGGGGTTGCGAGCATGCTTTCCCAGGACACAGCGTCTACACTCAACAGGTCCGGACTGCGGCTTATGACCATTCGGCCAGACAGGTCACAAGCCTTGAGGGCATTGTCGAATGGTCCACCTGTTTCAGAAAAAATAATTTTTGGTTTAACCAGATCGATGACATACCGGAGACGTTCATAATTCCCGCCTATAAGGGCATAGTTGGCGCTGACCGGGCACGCAGTTACACCAGCGGCGATGCATCCCAGACGCATCAACGCATGGGCGATTGAGTTACCGGATATTATCAGTACTGTATCGCTGTTCTCAATACCCTTGTTTAGCAACCACTGACCGATGGATTCAACATGAATTCTTGCCTGGGCAAAGCTCAGGTGGTCCCACTCGCCCAGTTGGCCGTCGGCTTCCCGGTGACGTTGTGCATATATGGTTTTGTCGGGCTGTATCTTTGCATTGGCAATGAAGTTACGAATGATATTTGGGTCAAATTCCCGCAGAGGATTGCTTGCAGACAATATGATGCTGCCATCGGTCCGCTCAAAGGTGTCCATCTTTACCAGAGGCAGGTGTACTGCACCGCTAATTTGCATTTTGCGTCAGGGTAACGAATGTAATAACCGGGCAAAGGGCAGGGAATATTTGCAGATTGATTGTGGTACTGATCATGTTTGCTCGTTTGTCCTTGTGCAAT
>CAZYVH010000056.1:18803-19889 GCA_964650905.1 uncultured Wenzhouxiangellaceae bacterium
TATTGATACAGTAAATGAAGTTATTGAATGCTGGAAGAAATTGGACATTGATGGCGTCCTTTCCCATCTTTCCGACGATATTGAGTATCACTATCTGGTGGGGGAGCGGCCATTGATTGGTAAGTCCTGGGTACGGAGGTTTTTGGAAAAATTCGGACAAGGTCAGTCAAACATTCGTTGGAGAATAGTCAACCATGCCTGTAACGGCAACAAGATGCTGGTCGAAGGCGTCGATGATTACGTGGATGCTGATGGTGTTAGAATTCGTACACCCTATATGGGTAGTTTTGAATTCAAGGGTGGTAAAATCAGTCGTTGGCGCGACTACGTTGACACCCGTCTGATCGTGAATGCCAAATCAGGTAAGCCGCTCCCCGAGTGGCTAGAAACGCTTGTAAGATAAGTCTTCTCCAGTTTTTGTGCCCATGACCATACGCGGGTCGCCTGGGTCGAATGAACCCAGGCACCAGCCTTCATGGCTCGGCATATCACGATTCCAGTCAAAGGCCAATTTCCGGTGGGCGATCTTCCATTCGCCATCACGCTTCTCGAAGCGATCGCAAATACGGCCGCCGGTCAGGGTATCAAAGTCTTCGCCATCCCGGTTGAAGCGTGCATAGGTCAGTACGTAGGCTTCTGTATATGCCAGCTCACCTTCCAGAGAAATGTGAATGTTGCAGATGTAGTGGCACATGGTACCCATTTGACGAATGCGGGCCACCGCGCCATTGATATACTCGAATGCAGGTCCGGCATAAGCGCTGCCGTGTTCCTCAATGGCATCAGAGTGGTAGCAGGACTTCAGCAAATTCTCGTCAGCGCGATCGACACCACGTGCATATCGCATCAAAACTTCCTGGATTTCCAGCTTGGACATCATGTCTTCGAGTTTGGTGTTAGCTTGGGACATCATCTATTTTCCTCTGATCGAGTGGTGGTATTTCAAAAGTGAGGGCTGATTGTTAACGGAGGACGACATGTAGCATTAATTGCATTCAATGTCCGTAGCGAATTGGTGACCAGGAATCCTGATCCAATCAAGCTGCCGGCTCCACCAAAATGCCACGGTGGTAAGGCGGGAAGATT
>CAZYVH010000057.1:0-19812 GCA_964650905.1 uncultured Wenzhouxiangellaceae bacterium
TCTATTCTCGGACAGGCTCCTAGGCCGCTCTTACTCATCCTGTATGTCATCCGGCAGCGCCTCCATGGTCGCTTCCTTGTCACTTTCAAGTTCAAACTTTTGGATCAGCTCATCCACTTTCGCCCACATGGCGTCATCGAGGTCGGCACGTGTCAGCTTTGAAATGATGTTGACCAACATTGATTTCTCAAGGTCATCAAAGTCGCCGTCACGACAACCGATGGCTACAACCTGTTCCAGTTCATGCACCTGCAACCGGCCATCGGACTTAAAACTTGCAAACGCGTGTGCTTTCATTGCCTGCCAATCTGAATGCTTAATCATCATAACGCCCCTTATTAAGCGGGTAAAAGTTACCCATCCCCTGTTTCACATCCCGTGGTTTATTTCACCCCATGCATCAACTTGTTGATCGCGGGTGCAAGCACCAGGTAAACCACACCAAAGATCAAACCGATCCAAAACAATTGCATATATACCCCGGAATACTGACCGATGGTAGCGGCTGCCATCGAACCGTGCTCGCCGGTGCCACCGGATGCAATGGCCGCGATCAGACCGGCGACATACTGGGCCATGGCGATGGATAAAAACCAGCCACCCATAGCCAGACCAACTTCTTTCTCATCTGCCAGCTTGGTCACCATGCTGAGTCCGATCGGTGACAGACACAGTTCACCGGAGGTGTGCAACAAATAGGTCAGCGCGAGGAATATCCACGGCACCAGTCCTGCCACGTTTTGCATATTGCTGGCAGCAAAGGACAGCAAGTAGAAACCCGCCGCAACCTGGATCAGTCCAAGGGCAAATTTACGCGGAATGGATGGGTTCACCCCCATCTTTTCCAGCTTCGGCCACAAGGTGGCAAAAACCGGTGCGAGTAACAGGATATATAGCGGGTTCAATGACTGGAACACACCAAAGCCACCCGCCTGCCAGGTTTCCATGCTGCCAAACATGGGTGTAACAAACTCACGGGCAAAGAAGTTCATGGAACTGCCCGCCTGCTCGAACAGCGCCCAGAAACAGGCGTTCGCCGCAAACAGGATGATCATGGCAATGTAGCGTTGCAATTGCACTTTGTTTTTTGACGCGATGCCTGAAATAACAAAATAGATGATCAGCCCCAGCATGATGGCGCCCAGCAGCCAGCCCAGAATCGTGCTCTTTGACAAAAGGACATAGACAACACCAGCCAGCAGGATGGCCCCGGCGCCGACACCAAAAAATCGACCCCATCCCTCTTTCCCTGCTTCAGGCTTACCAATATCTCCGAGGGATTTTTTGGCGACCTCGAGGAACAGGGTGGACAGTATCATGCCGATACCCGCAGCGAAGAAACCCCACTTAAGACCCCAGGTCGCGCCGATCCAGGCAGAGGTAATGAATGGTGCGATCATAGCACCCAGATTGATACCCATGTAGAAAATGGTAAAACCGGAATCCCGCCGCACATCACCCGGTGCGTACAGTTTGCCGATCATGGTGGAAATATTGGGTTTGAACAGACCATTGCCTGCAACGATCAGGGCCAGTCCAATCAAAAACCAGGTCAGGTCTTCGATCAGCAACACCATCAGCCCGGCTGCCATGATGATCGCGCCGAGCAATATTGAGCGCTGATAACCCAGTACACGGTCTGCAATATAGCCGCCGGCGATACCGGTGGCGTAAACCAGTGCCGTGTAGCCGCCGTACACCAGGCTGGCCCTTGCATTGGCCTCATTACCGAGGTATTCAAAAAACGTCGTGGCAACGTAGACGGCCAGGACCGCCCGCATGCCATAATATGCAAAACGTTCCCACATTTCGATATTGAATAATTGCCACAGTGCTTTGGGGTGGCCCATAAATTCACCGGGTGGCATAGAGTCCCTGAGGGACTTGGCGTGATCTGTTTGTTCGGTCACTTTTAAACTCCAAATCTGTTTTGAGGTGGTTATATTCTGGTGATCGCGGGTTTATCCAGGACAAAAAGTATCGCAAGCATACCATGTGCTTGCTCCAGAAAATTCACTTGATTATAAGGAGGCCCGGTTCCGGCTGGTGAAATATGCAGGTTAAACATGCGATACTTGTTTTTTTTATCAGCGGAAGAAAGGTTAAAGCATGGATCAGCAAACGTCGCAGCAATTTATCAACGAATTGTGGATGGATTCCATCGTCCCCGAGCTGGTTGAATACATCAAACTACCCAACAAGTCGCCCCATTTTGACGCCAACTGGGTTGAACACGGTTACATGGAAGCTGCCGTCCAACAAATTTCCAAATGGTGCAAAGCACAGGATGTTGCTGGCCTGCGTCTGGAAATTATCCGGCTGGAAGGGCGCACGCCGTTAATATTCATGGAGATTCCCGCGCAAGGTGATGCGGACCGGGATGACACCATCCTGATGTACGGACACCTGGACAAGCAACCGGAGATGACGGGTTGGCTGGACGGTCTTGGGCCCTGGAAACCCGTCATCAGGGATGAAAAGCTGTATGGTCGTGGCGGTGCGGACGATGGTTATGCCGCGTTCAGCTCTCTTGCGGCCCTCATGGCGGTGCAAAGACAGGGCTTGGGGCACGCACGTTGCGTCGTTTTGATAGAGTCCTGTGAGGAATCCGGCAGTTATGATCTGCCGCATTACATCACGCACCTTAAAGATCGGATCGGCTTGCCATCGCTGGTGATTTGTCTGGATTCAGGTGCCGGCAACTATGAGCAGCTATGGTTGACGGTTTCCCTGCGTGGCATGGCGGCGGGCACACTGCGGGTTGATGTCCTTAACGAGGGTGTCCATTCCGGCTATGCTTCCGGGGTTGTGCCATCCAGTTTTCGTATCATGCGACAGTTGTTCAATCGTCTCGAAGACGAGAATAGTGGCCGTGTGTTGCCCGATTACCTGTACGCCGACATCCCGGAACAACGCGTGCAACAGACCCGGGAAATGGCACAGGCCCTCGGTGATGAAGTCTGGCAGGCATATCCGTTTATCGAAGGTGTTGAACCCATGGCAGACGACAATGTCGAGCGCATCCTTAACCGCACCTGGCGGCCTGCGCTGTCCTACACGGGCATCGGTGGAATCCCGGAACTGGCATCGGCCGGCAATGTCTTGCGGCCTTACACTTCAATGAAGCTTTCAATGCGTTTGCCCGCCACCGTTGATGGTGAGGCAGCGACCCAGGCAATGAAGGAGACGCTGGAAACTGACCCACCCTCTGGCGCTAAGGTATTTTTCGAAGCCGACCAGGCGGCTTCCGGGTGGAACGCACCGGACATAGCCCCATGGCTGCACGCGTCCCTGCAAAAGGGCTCGCAGGAAAGTTTTGGCCGTGATGTCATGTACATGGGCGAAGGCGGCACCATTCCATTCATGGCGATGCTAGGTGAGTACTTTCCGGCCGCGCAATTCATGATTACCGGCGTGCTTGGCCCGCAGTCAAACGCGCATGGGCCGAACGAGTTCTTACACATTCCTTTTGCATGCAAGCTAACGGCCTGTGTTGCGCAGGTGATTGCTGATCATGACCAGCGTGACACTAGAACGGATACCAAACCTGGTCGGTAAAATAGTGTTGTGAATCGAAGAATTCATGACCAATCCTGAAGCCTGCATCCGCCGCCAGTTCCGCAATCTGGGGGCGGCCGTATTTCTGTGAAACCTCGGTAAAGATTTTCTCACCGGCTGAAAACTCAAAATCTCTCTCGAGGGCCGCGATGTGCACCTTTTGCCTTTTCCTGCTCACAATGAAACTCCGCGCCGCGCCGCTCTCCGGGTCATATTCCGGTGCATGGTCAAAGTCCGGGGTTGCGAATTCACCCCCCAGTTCACGGTTGATTCTTTCTAACAGGTTGAGATTGAACGCCCGCGTGTGACCCGCCGCGTCATCGTAGGCGGCGCGTATGACCGCCGGGTCTTTCTGCAAGTCAAGACCTATCAGCAGGGCATCTTCTGCCCGTAGGGTGCCGCGGATCAGCCGCAGGAAGCCGATCGCCTCCGTATGCGTGTAATTCCCCAGGTTCGAGCCCAGGAACATGAGGACTTTACGTGGACCTGCAGGTGGAGGGTCCGGCAGCTGACCTGCATTGAGTGCCGCCAGGTAGTCCGCATGAATAGGATTCATTTTTAACCAGGGGCGGCCCTTACACAGCCGTGTTGCGAGTAATTGCAGGCTATTGTCAGAAATATCGATCGGCCGGTAGGTAAATTCCACACCGGTTGCGTGCAGGGCATCCAGCAATACCCGGGTCTTGTGACCATCACCGGAACCCAGCTCATCGAGTTCAAAAGACCCTGCAGTGGCCAGTATCTGCGCAATCTGCTCACCCTGCCGGTCAAAAATCTCATACTCACAATTGGTCAGGTAGTATTCGGGACTCGCCATGATGGCCTGGAACAACCGGTCGCCCTCGGCATCGTAAAAATACCGCGAGTGAAGACGCTTGTTCTTCGCGCTCAGACCCCTGGCGACATCGGCTGCAAATTGCGGGTTGAAAGCCGGGCCATTCATGTGTGCTTCCCTGTCTGGTTGGAATTGCCCATGCAGACCGCTTATCCCGTGAACTTATTTCGGGCAAACGGTTTTATATCAGTCTGCACAAGACCCTGCCTGTGCGCAGCTTCGCACCCCGTTGCCCTGCTCAACCTGAAAAGTCGCGTGTGAGATTCCAAAGTGCAGGTTCAATTCGTGGGCGAGATCATGCACAAATGCATCATCTGCCGGTGGCCGCCGCATCAACAGGTGTGCAGTCAAAGCGGTACTCGTGGTACTGATAGGCCAGATGTGCAAATCGTGCAGGTCATCAATACCGGGTTGTGCACTCAGCCAGCTACGGATTTCGTGTGGATCAATATTGCGCGGCACTGCGTCGATCGCCAGGTTAAGCGAGTCGCGTAAAAGACCCCAGGTTGAAATAAATATGACGACCGCGATCAGCAGGCTGGCCAACGGGTCGAACCAGTTCAGTCCAAAGCGCCAGATCACGAACCCTGACATAACCACACCCAGTGACACCAGCGCATCAGCCGCCATGTGCAGGTACGCACCACGGATATTTAAATCATGATCTTTGCCGGCAACAAAAAACAATGCGGTCAGTGTGTTGATCACAACACCGACAGCTGCCACCAGCATGATGGTTTGACCTGCTGGCTCGGGTGGCAAGATAAATCTTTGGAACGCCTCCCAGCAGATGACCAGGACGACGGCCAGCAACAACATACCGCTGAACAGTGACGCCAGTATGGTGGCCCGCGAATAACCATAGGTACGGCGTAACGAGGGCTGTTTGCCAGCGAGATAACTTGCACCCCAGGCCAACAACAGACCCATGACATCACTGAGGTTGTGACCGGCATCCGTGATCAACGCCAGTGAATCGGCCAGCACGCCGAAAGACACCTCGATTACCACGAATACTACATTCAGCGCCACACCGGCAGCGAAAGCCCGGTTGTAGTGCTTAACTTCGTGTGAGTGGTGGTGGCCGCCCTGCTTCATCTCAGATCATCCACCTGTCAATCAGCGGCTTTTGTCATGATGTTGTTTGCCAGCCATGCAACAGGGTCAAAACACCGCTGACAATAAACCCGGCCCAGGCAATCATGGACTTCACTCTTGCACTGACCAGTTGGGTCTTGTCTGCCATTTCAGCAATAAAAATGCACCAAACACGGTTGCAAGCATTTTCCATTCCATGTGTATATTCTCCATGTCCGTGGACACCAGTGTACTGGATGCAGGGTGTGAATTCGATGAATTACAAAAATGCCCCTGATGTGTTGCTTGAACTGTGGTGCGACAGGCCCCAAACTGCTATTTACTGAAGACTGAATGATGAGGCAGACACTATTATGAACACCCAATTCAAGGCTTGGTTCAATGGTGAAATACGCGATTTTGATGACTGCAAAGTCAATGTGCAGAGCCATGCTTTGCACTACGGTTCATCGGTCTTTGAAGGGATACGTTGTTATGAAACACCGCAGGGTCCGGCATTCTTTCGTCTCGATGACCACTTGAAGCGCCTGTATTACTCCGCCTCCATTTATCGTATTCCGATCCGTTACAGCTTTGAAGAAATGCGCGCAGCCTGCATTGATATCGTATGTGCGAATGAACTTGAAAGTGCATATGTCAGACCTTTGGTTGCCCGCGGTAACTGCGGGCTTGGTTTGTTGCCTAAAGACCCTGATATCGTGGATGTTTCTATCCTGGTCGATTCATGGGGCGCGTACCTGGGTGAGGAAGGTATCAAGAATGGTATCCGGGCCTGCGTGACCTCGTGGCAACGGGTTTCACCCAATTCCATTCCAGCCGGGGTCAAGGCCGGTGGTAATTACCTGTCCGGGCAGTTGATCAGCTTTGAAGCCAAAGACCGTGGCTTTGATGAGGGCATTGCACTGGGACATGATGGATTACTCAGTGAGGGCGCAGGTGAAAATCTGTTTATCATCAAGGATGGACGTATCCTGACTCCGCCCGCCTCAGCGTCTATCCTGGGTGGAATTACTCGCGATACCGTGTTCTCCCTGATTGCCGACCTGGGCATGAGCGTAACTGAACAAACCCTTTCGCGGGAACAGCTTTACGGCGCCGATGAGGCTTTCTTTACCGGTACCGCCGTCGAGGTAACGCCGATACGCCAGGTTGACCATATCCGTATCGGCAACGGCGGCTGTGGTCCACTGACCAGGCGTATCCAAACGGCATTTTTTGGTTTGTTTGATGGTCATACAAAAGATTCCCGAAACTGGTTAGCAGCCTGTCGGACTTGACCGCCACCCCCCCTTGAAAGGTCACTGACGATTTTTGTCAGTTGTTGAACATGATGTGACACGATCTTTCTTTCAGCGTCTATCAAATTTTCTTAAAAAATTCTATCTTATTGATATAAAAAATGATTATATCAATACATATGCACTGGCCTGATTATTGCATGATAAGGGGGCAGATACTGTTTTTTTAATGTATCTTGTCCAGGAATATAGAGATTATGGACATGGAAGTTTGTCGCCACCTGAAGGCAAGCCGGTTCGAACATAAGCTTTTTGAGGGCTGAACCAACGAGCAGTCACCAGAGGTGTTGGATCCACGGATTGGGTCAATCACAAGCATTTTTCGCTTGGGGGGCAAGCAAGGGTGACCAGGATGCGAGTGAAAACTGGCGGAATGGTCAAAAAAAAGGGGCAAGGAAAGGGGAAAGGTTATCGTATTGATGTAAATCAATCGTAACCATTATTAGAAGACCCGCTTCGTGCGGGTCTTTTTTTAACTACCGGCATAGTCAGTGATGATATAGCCACCTGATTTCTGATCGAGGTCTATCCTGACAAGTTTCTTCCGTTCCATTTTTTCAAGCAGGTCACTAAATGAACGAAAACCGTGGTAGCGCTCATTGAAGCCTGGTTTCCGGCGCTTCAATGCCTGTTTGACCATTGAGCCCCAGACCTTTTCCTCCGCATCACGCTCACTGAACAATACATCCATGGTTTCCAGCACAAGATTGAAAGCCTTTTCCTGACGCCTGGCGTCACTTTTTGCCGAACTAAGCTGCGCCTCAGCAGTGTCTGTGTCACCAGTGTTTTTATCTACGCCGGCTTTTTCACCATTGACTTTTTCACTGCTGTCTCTCCTGCCGTTGGCCTTCTTCCTTTTCGGCTTGCGACTTTCAGCCTGGCGGACGATGTCATCGTAGTAAATGAACTCATCACAATTTGCAATCAGCAAGTCCGAGGTCGACTCTTTGACGCCCACCCCGATGACAATCTTGTTGTTCTCGCGCAATTTGGAGACCAGCGGTGAAAAGTCCGAATCGCCGGATATGATCACAAAGGTATCAACGTGCGACTTGGTATAGCAAAGGTCCAGCGCATCCACGACCATACGGATGTCAGCAGAATTTTTCCCGGACTGACGAACATGCGGTATCTCAATCAACTCAAAAGAAGCTTCGTGCATGTCTCTTTTAAAATCCCGGTAGCGCTCCCAGTCGCAGTATGCTTTCTTGACCACGATATTGCCCTTGATGAGCAACCTTTCCAGTACATCTCCAATGTCGAAGCGGGCATAACGGGCATCACGCACACCGAGCGCGACGTTCTCAAAATCACAAAAAAGCGCCAGGTTTTTGGACTTGTTGGGCATGGCCATGAATACCTTGAGCGGGTTTGGTCTATTCTACTTCCAAAACGCTTGTGCAAACAGAACCCATTTTGTAATCAGGCCTTCTTTCGTGCGCATTTGACATTTGTTTTTACCTTGATCTAACACGAAAAGACAGGCTGTGAGCGATCGATTTGGCAATGTCATCATTGGTCACGTATCCCAGGATATCGCCTGCGTGGGGAAAATGACGGTCACTTTTATACACCAGGGCCAGTCGGCTACCCTTGCGTGACATACGTTTTATCACATCAAACATGACATCGGTCTCACGCGCAAGTGAATAGGGGTGATGGGACAGGTCACTGAGTGTGAGACCTTTTTTGTCGCTCTTGCTGACCATTAGCAGAGCCTCGGGTACGTCAATTACACCCATCACCCGATCTGACCGGGTTAGTATGACATGCTCCGGAAGCGGTTTTGTTACGGCCATTTGCTTTGCAAAATTTGCCAGGCTCAATCCTGCCGTAAACACCGGCAATAATGGGTTCATGACATCAGCAGCCCGTCTGACGAGAAACATGTGGGAGTGCAGCATGGTCGGGATGTTGATACCACGCCGGGTCAGTTTCAGTGTGTAAATATTGTCCTTCGAGAGATAACGCCGGATACCCTGGGCCATGGCAACGGCGAGTATCATCGGCAACACGATGTCGTAGTCCCGGGTCATTTCGAAAATCATGACCACCGCGGTCATGGCAGCGCCCGTGGCGCTACCGACCATGGCGGCCATTCCGACCATGGCAAAGGTCGGAATCGCGCTGGCTTCAGCCGGAAAACCCACACCATAAAATGCCCCAAACGCGCCACCCAGGGTCGCGCCCAGGAACAACGCCGGTGAAAAAATACCACCTGAAGCACCGGCGCCCAGTGTGATTGATGTCGCAAACAGCTTGGCTGCAAACAGCAACAGTAATATCACACCAACGGTCATCTTGCTGTCCAGCACGGCCTGGATGGTTGCATAGCCGACACCTTCAACGTGGTAATGCCCGAGCGTCAACATCAAACTATAGAAAAGCGTGCCAAGCAGCGCCATCCCCAGCATGTGACGCAGGTATTCGTTTCTGAATTTTCGTTCAAACAGGTCCTCGGCCCAGTAAACACCTCGCACATACAAGGTCGCTGCAACGCCGGTGAAGGCGCCCAACAGCGTGAACGCGGCCATTGAAATGACCGTGGGCTCAAGACCGTGGAGTGTTTCAGGCAGGAAAAATGCCGGCTGGTCGCCAAAATAGACCCTGCCGATAAAGGTCGCGGTACCGGTCGCAATCGCCACCGGCATGAAGGTGCGCACACTGACTTCCGGCATCATGAGTTCCACCGAAAACAGAACGGCACCAAGCGGTGTGTTAAAGGTCGCTGCAATACCACCACCGGCACCGGCAGCCACCAGTGTGATCCGTTGCCACGGCACCAGCCGTGTCCAGCCACCGAGTGTGGACGCGATCGCAGACCCGATCTGTACGATCGGACCTTCACGGCCCACTGCCGCACCGGTACCAATCGATATGGCCGAAGCCAATGACTTGATCACCACCACCACGGGCCGGATGTGGCCACCTTTGTAGTACACCGCATCCATGACTTCGGGGACACCGTGTCCACGTGCCTCGGGCGCAAAGTTCTTGACCAGAAAGGTCACGATGAGTGCGCCAACCACCGGCACCAGTATGACCAGTGCACCCCAGGGGCTGGGCTCAGTGAAAACATTGGCATCATAGTCTGCAGACCAGCGGCCCAGAAAAGCCAGGTTGTGGATCAGACCGATTAGCGCACGAAAAACAACCGCACCATAACCCGTCGCCACACCGATTATCAGGGCAAGCACAGACAGTTGCGCCAAGCTCACTTCCTTTTTATCCCGGTAAATCATCGATCAGGCCATTGGGCGGAATTCAGTTTGCGGATGATATCAATCATGAATTGTTGTACAAAGCCATATTATGCACGACAATCACGATGACACCACGCCTTATTACCGTCTCAATCCGGATACCGTTATCCAGTCCATTGAATCAACAGGCCTGTTGTGTGACGGATGTCTGTTGGCGCTGAACAGTTATGAAAACCGGGTTTATCAGGTGGGATTCGAGGATAAAGCGCCGTTGGTGGCAAAGTTCTACCGGCCCGGGCGCTGGAGCGATGCACAGATACTGGAAGAACATGAATTCTCCCTGCAAATCGCATCAGCAGAAATACCCCTAATACCACCACTTGCTATCAACGACCGCACCTTGCATGAACATGACGGCTTCCGCTTTGCCCTGTTTGAACGCCGCGGTGGTCATGCCCCGGAACTTGAAAAACGGGAAACACGTGTATGGCTGGGTCGTTTCCTCGGCCGCATCCATGCGATTGGCGCACAGAGTCCTTTCAGGACACGCCCACAATTGACAATTGAAAGCTTCGGTCATGACGCCGTCACTGCCCTGCTGGGTGGGCAGTGGCTGCCACCCCACCTTGAATCTGCATTCTCCAGCCTGTCCACAGATTTGCTAACCTCCATAAAAGCTGCCTTTGAGCGCGCCGGTGAATACACGGTCATCCGTCTGCACGGTGATTGCCATCCAGGTAATATCCTCTGGCGCGACGGACCACTTTTCGTCGACATGGATGATTGTCGTAGCGGCCCGTCGGTGCAGGACCTGTGGATGCTGCTGGCGGGTGAGAGCCACGAAATGGCGGCACAGATGAAGGACGTGCTGGATGGTTATACCCAGTTCCATCAATTCAACCGAAGCGAACTGAACCTCATCGAAGCCCTGCGCACCCTGCGGATGCTGCATCACGCCGCCTGGCTGGCAAAACGCTGGCAGGATCCGGCTTTCCCGATCGCCTTTCCGTGGTTCGGCGAGGCGCGTTACTGGGAAGACCTGGTGCTGAGCCTGCGTGAACAACTGGGCCGTATGCAGGAACAGCCATTACAGATTCCTTATTAGCTGTGAATTCCAGCAGGGTTGTTTAAATGACAGAGTGTGCCTGGGGGGTATCGGGCGGCAGTATCCGGGACACACTCGCGCCATCCCTGGGCGTTCGGCAGCCGTTCCCTACGGCTGACGGTCCCGATTACCGCCACCCGACACCCCCTCTGAAACCACTGTTCTATCAACGAATGCATAGCCGAGGGGGTGCACAATGGCAACCTGACATTACGGCATACGGGGAATCAGGCTGGGAAAGGAGTTTGTTAGCCACCTGCGGTTCCGTAATTCGCCGGGAGCGAATTCCCGAGCGAACAGGACGTCTTGAGCGTGTCCCATAGGCAGCTAACCGCTATCCTACACACTTAAATTCGAGGACATTTAAGCCCACAGCTAACGGCGCGGCGACATGGGTGGTTGCCCCTGCTATACGACAACGCCGTACCTGTCATGGCATTATAGTGGGGCAGTAATCCGGGAACAGACCATTGAGCAAGTCACCTTACAGACCCTTTACACCAAAACCTGAGCAGATGGCACTGATGCCGTCAATATCCGGCAACACCATCAACGGTATGGGTGAGACGCGGGTGCGTCGCCCGGCCCGTGTCTACTGGCATGACCCGGATACCATTGCGCACGGCGCCTTGCAAAAATGGTTTTATACACAGAATCCGGATAACCCCGCCATTGTGGCTGCACGTGAGGCGCGGGCTAAGATCCTCGACATCCAGGTACCGCCTGTCAGCGGCGAACCACTGCAACAGACGGGCAGGGTGTGGTCCGATGAACTCGCCACCTACTGCGGGACACTGGACATGGAACTGTTTGGTATCACGGCGTTCAACCCTGACTGGACATTTGCCGGGGAGTCCCTTGATTATCAATGGGTGATCATGATCGGTGTCGCGCACGACTATGATCAGATAAAAACGGCACCGGAGGCTGAAGCAGGCGCCGAAGTGGTGCGACAATACGGCCGGGCCAACAAGGCCGCCAAGAATATTGCAACGTGGATAAGACAGCGTGGCTGGGACGCAACACCACACGCCGGGCCACTGGCCGGACCGCTGCTGATGATACCGCCGGCGCTCGAGTGTGGCTTCGGCGAACTCGGCAAGCACGGGTCCATCATCAACATAGATTACGGTTCATCCTTCAGGCTCGCGTGCGTGCTCACCGACGTCCCGTTAATTCCAACACCCAGGGCCAGCTACCACGTCGATGACTTTTGCAGCCGTTGCCAGGTCTGTGCCAATGCCTGTCCACCCGAAGCCATCTCAGCTGATAAAATAACGATCCGCGGTCAGAACAAATGGTATGTCAATTTCGACAAGTGCATTCCATTTTTCAATGAACACTTCGGCTGTGGCATTTGTATCGCGGTTTGCCCATGGAGTATCCCCGGACGTGGGCCGAGAATCGTTGAGCAACTTAAACGGCGTGCGAAACGAGCGACGAAATGTTCGGGTTAATAATGGGGTGGGGTCTCGTCCTGCTGGCCACCACCGGGGAGCGCTTCACCAAATTCCTGCAAACGTTTTGCCAACAGGCTGAGCTGCTGTTGCAACAGCATGATTTCTCTATCCTGTTTTGCAACAATGGTATTGAGACTCGCGTTTAGCTCATCCTGGAACGCCACCTGGCTTTCCAGTTCTTCTACGCGCTTAATGAGTGCCGGGGTGGCATCATTCATCGGTTTGCGGCATTTTTTCCGGTGGTTGCCATAGCTCAACGCGGTTTCCGTCCGGGTCGGTAAACCAACCAAAACGACCAAAATCATGCTCTTCCTTTTCCGGGACTACATCACCACCAGCAGCCCTGATGTTGGCCAGTGCTGCATCGAGGTCATCCACGACCAAATTGATCATGAAAGACTGGCCCGGGTCGCCGAAATATTCCGTATCGGCGGCAAACGCACTCCACACCGTGAACGAATTCTTCGGCATGGCATCCGGTGGGAAACTGGTGCCGTGGGTGGTTCCCCATGTCTCGATTACAAGCCCCAGTGTTTCCCGGTACCAGTTGGCGAGGCTGGCGGGGTCAGGTGATCGGAAGAACACACCGCCGACACCCAGTATCCTGCCTTTGGTGACGTCGTTCATTTGCCATTCCTCCTGTTCATCGAGCTCTTGAATAACGAACTCATCCGCTGTTGAATTCATGTTCAAAGGTCAGCAGGATATGCGCCCATGAACTTTCATCCGCCAGTGTATTATAGGCCAGCGGCAAACCATATTTTTTACCATTGGTGGTCGCCATTGGGTTACTAAAGCCATGCAGTGCCCCGGGTAGCTGTATCAAGTCATAACGTGCATTGGTTTTTTCCATCTGTGCTTTAAATCCCACAATCTGATCTTCACCAATCAAACCATCGGCTTCACCGTTATACACCATTACCCGACAGGGGAAATGCGCCGGGCCGTCCACTGCGGCCAGACCGACGGAGCCATGAAATGAACCAGTCACCCTGAGGTCGGCTCCCATGCGTGCCATATGGGTAACCACACCGCCACCGAAGCAATAGCCAATTGCACCGCAGCGCCTCGCATCAACTGTCGGCTCTAGATGCAGATGCTCCAGTGCCGCGTTAAAGCGTGCACGCGTACCAGCCATGTCATCAGTGCGGGCGCTCATCAATTCACCTGCCTCATCAGGATTTGCGGCAACACGGCCAGCACCATAAAGATCCACGGCCATCGCCGTATAACCAACTTCGGCCAGCATGCGCGCCCGACGTTGAGCGTATTCGTTGCAGCCCCACCATTCATGCACCACCAGCACACCGGGCCTCGACCCTTCTCGCACCCCATCCCAGGCCAGATAGCCCGTCATTTCAACACCGTCAGCGTTATAGCTGATTTCTTTTGTACATAAATCTGTCATACCGCATGCTCCATATAATCCGCACCCATTATAATGCGCCTGATCGTGCTGTCAGCATGCTTGCGTTTTTTACCCACCGGCCCCACCTCGCTATACAGAAAACAAAGGAAATTTTTATGACCCAGATAGAAAATAAACTCGAAACCAAAATGGACGCAGCGGCGCTGACGCGCGAAGAGGTTTATACCGACAGCCGCGTCGGTACAATTCGCAAACTGATACCGGTAACTGTCACGGGTGAACCAGACAGCTTACGAGCGGTGCAGTACGTCGGTTCAACACAGATCATGACACCGGCAGGCGCATTACCGCTGACCTTTGAAATTCCCGGTGAAACGCTGGCTGCTGCGGTTGAGGGTTTTGGTGACGCCGCGCAAGTTGCGGTTGAGCGCACTATGGCAGAACTCAAGGAAATGCAACGCCAGCAAGCATCATCCATTGTCGTACCGGGACGCGAGAGCAACAAGATCCAATTTCCTTGATCAATCTGAGACCCAACCCGGATATTGTAACCGTTTCCCGGTGATGTCATATCCGGTTCAGGTTCACTTCCGGTACAATGTCAGTGGTCCATTCTGACTGGGGAAATATGCGGGCTGGCATGCCAGGGCAACGCAACCATCTGGAACACGTTTTACCCCTGCTGCAATTTTGTTTGCTGGCGGCGCTGACGGTATTCACCCTTTCTGCGGCGGCGGGTGATGATCTGCTCTGGGATCCACTGGATCCTGACAATACCGTTTACCTGCAGTTACAGGAAGGCACCGTTGTCATTGAACTGAACCCCGTGTTCGCGCCAAAAACTGTCAGGCAGTTCAAAAAGCTGCTCGCCGAACAGTTTTACCGGGGTCTGAGCTTCTACCGTGTCATTGATGGCTTCGTTGCCCAGGCCGGTGATGAAAGCGATATCGGTGATGTCAACGATGTGCCGCCCCTTAAGGCCGAGTTTGAAATTGACTGGCCACAAAAACCCACAGACAAAGAGGTGGCAAAGGACTGGTTGCCGATGTCATGGACCCAGGTTCAGAAAAATGACCTGTTCGCACCCTACACCGGCTTTATCGATGGTTTTCCGGCCGCCCGTGATGACAAAAAGGCTGGTAAGGCCTGGCTCACTCACTGTCCCGGCAGCTTTGCCATGGCCCGCAATGACGGCGCTGATACCGGCAGCACGGATTTTTATATTGTCATCGGCCAGGCCCCGCGTTACCTTGATCGTAACCTGACCATATTCGGCCGTGTCGTCTGGGGCATGGACGTTGTACAGCGTATCAAGCGTGGTGCAACCCGGCAGAACGGTATCATTGAAAAAGATCTCGATCGCAGCTGGATAAAGCGCATGCAGATGGCGTCCTCAGTTGCAGCGGATGAACGGCTCGATATTTACGTCGCCGATACTAATAGCAAGGGTTTTAAAAACATGCTCAAGGAACGCCGTGACCGCACCGGCAAATTCTTTCATCACAAGCCGCCTGAAGTGCTGGACATCTGCCAGGTGCCCATTCCAGTGAGACTCGGGTATGTTAAAAGATGAAGCATGTTGATGCAGTACACTACCGGAAAATGATAAAGGATAACCGTATGGATTTAATTAGACGGCGCGCACTGACAGGTATTGCAACGCTGCTGTTATTGAGCAGTTGTTCAACCACCAAGGTGATGTCCGCATGGGAGGCCGACCATGGCGAAACAGACAGACGTGAGCGGATCGCCGTCGTTGCCATGATACCGGAAGCGTTGCAACGCCTGACGGTGGAGCAGGAAATCGTCCGGGTTTTGCGCAAGGGTGGGCGCAATGCGCTGATTTCCAGCGATATCCCTGGTCTCGCCGGGCGCTTGAGCCGGGCAAGAGCGGAGCCAGCACTGAAAGCGGCCAGTGTCGATGCGCTGGTGGTTGTTTTTTTCACCCGGAGCGGCAAAGGTGATCGCAAGGAGAGTGCCGACTACTATACATCCGAGGTGAATCCTGATTTCTTTGACCGCGGCTATAACTGGTTTGTGCCGCAGTTTGCCAATACCAATAAAGTTAAAAGGAACAGTGATTTTTTTACACAGAAAAGCTACGTATATGTTGAAACAAATTATTTTGACATCATAGATGATTTTAGCAAATGGAGCATGATCACACGTTCGAAAAACCTGGAATACAACAACACCTCCAATTCGGTCGCCAAGGAAATTGTTGCAAAAATGAAGTCTACCGGAACCCTTTGAAACGGTTGAGCCAATGCAACATCATTACCGCTGATGACCGGTCATCAATCCGTAAGAGACAAGCTCGAAGCAGGCCTGAAGACACTGGCATTGGACGCACCCGAAACAGTGGTCGATGGCTTACTGAGCTACATGGAAGAGCTGCGGGAGTGGTCAGGAACCTATAATCTGGTGGCTGCTGGTGAAGGAGCCAGATTGTTGCAGCGGCATGTTCTCGATTCACTTTCTATAGTGCATTTTTTGCAGCCGGGTGCATTGCTCGATATCGGAACCGGCGCTGGCTTGCCCGGTCTGCCGCTGGCCATACTTGATCCGTGCCGGCCTGTTACATTGATCGACAGTGCCGGTAAAAAAATACGCTTTATCCGGCATGTGGGACGAACGTTGCAGTTGACCAATATTGAACCGCTGCAAGAGCGTATCGAGAACCTGGAAAAAAGCCGCGTATTCGCCAACATTACGTCACGAGCGTTTGCCTCGTTGGCAAAATTTGTGACTGCTGCCCGACCGGCGGCGGATAAAAAAACCCTGTTGTTGGCAATGAAGGGTAACTATCCGCACGGGGAGCTTGAAGCATTGCCCGACTGGGTCAGTGTGGAGTCGGTGGAGGTGTTGGCCGTGCCGGGTTTGCACGTGGCGCGGCACCTCGTCATGATGACGCTTTCAAAATAAACTGTTACAGCAAGCAACGGAAACGCATGGCAAGAATCATTGCAGTAGCCAACCAGAAAGGTGGCGTTGGAAAGACCACCACCTGTGTCAATCTCGCCGCTGCGTTGGCGGATATGAATTATCGCACCCTCCTGGTTGACCTTGATCCACAGGGCAATGCTTCTGTGGGCTGTGGTATTGACGCGCGTGGTTTGGAAATCTCGGCGTTTGATGTCATGACGGATGCCAGCGGGATTACCGAAGCAATGGTGAGTCTGGATAAGCTGGGTTTTGACCTGTTGCCTTCAAACAGCGACCTGACGGCAGCTGAAGTCACCCTGTTGCAAAAGGATGAACGCGAATATCGGCTCAAAAATGCGCTGGAGAAAATTGCGCCACGATATGCGTGGATCATTATCGATTGTCCGCCGTCGCTGAACATGCTGACACTGAACGCACTAACGGCAGCTAACAGTGTGCTGATACCGATGCAGTGTGAGTACTACGCGCTCGAAGGACTGGCGTCCTTGCTGGAAACCATTGAACAGGTGCGCAACAGTGTGAACCGGGGTCTGGAAATCGAAGGCTTGCTCAGGACCATGCACGACAGTCGGAATAACCTGTCGGGCGCTGTTTCCGGGCAGTTGCTGGAACATTTCGGCGAGCAGGTATACCGAACATTGATACCCCGGAACGTGCGTGTCGCTGAAGCCCCCAGTTACGGTCTTCCGGTGTTGCGATATGACCCCGCGTCCAGTGGCGCATTGGCGTATCTCGGACTGGCCGGCGAAGTGCTCCGCAGACACCAGAAAAGGCAGGCAGGCAAACCTGATAAACTGCATCATTAGTTTTGGGACAGAGGTTCATGGCAGTTAAGAAAAACCCACTCGGTCGTAATCTGAGTTCGATGCTTAGCCAGTCCACGCTCAAGCACGCACTGGAGAAGTCAACATCTGCAACGAGTAGCATAGATACATTGAAAACACTGCCGTTGGATGCGATCACACCCGGTCCTTATCAGCCGCGATCAGTTTTCGATGCAGACCGCCTGCAGGATCTGGCCGACTCCATCCGTGAACAGGGCGTTATTCAACCGGTGGTCGTGCGACCGATGTCTGAGAATGAATACCAGTTGATCGCCGGAGAGAGACGCTGGCGAGCAGCGCAGCTTGCAGGGACCAGTGAAATTCCCGCCATCATCCGCGAGGTTAGCAATGAGGTTGCCATTGCCATGGCCCTGGTCGAAAACATTCAGCGGGAAGACCTGAACCCGATTGAGGAGGCAACCGCTTTGCGGCGTCTGGTGGATGAATTCCAGTTGACGCACCAGCAGGCTGGTGACGCTGTTGGCCGCTCGCGTACCGCCGTTTCCAATCTCTTGCGTTTGCTGGACCTGTCTGCAGAAGTTCGTGAACTGGTGGATGCGAGACACCTTGAAATGGGCCACGCGCGGGCAGTGCTTTCGCTTGAGTCGGCGTTACAGGCACGTGCGGCACGCGAGGTGGTCAGGAAAAGTCTGTCCGTGCGTGAGACCGAGCGGTTGGTCCGTCGCCTCAAAAATCCGCCACAGCAAAAACAATCAACGCTTGATCCCGATATCCTGCGTTTACAAGACAGCCTGTCAGAAAAGTTATGCGCGAGAGTGAGGTTTCAGCATGGCGCCAGGGGCAAAGGCAAGATGATCATTGCCTATCATTCAGCAGATGAGCTGGAAGGCATTTTGGAAAAGCTGGGTCTTTATACCGAATAGCTGTCCGGATTCGGGCCGTATCCAATGATTATGGCAATAGCTGAACATTGATTGACCAGGGTCAATTATGCATGGCTGGTTTGTCGTTATGCTGCATTCATTTATCGGACAGGACCAATTCGAGGGCTGACAATGCAAGCTTACCCACATCGCTATCATGCCAAAGCGTCCGGCCAGTCAGAAGGCGGAGTGCTCATCAATGGTGAAGGCTTGCCCGAACTTTCGACGCAGCCGCCAGCGGAGTTTGGTGGTCCTGGGGATCGCTGGTCGCCGGAAACTTTGTTGACGGGTGCTGTTGCCGATTGTTTCATATTGACTTTTCGTGCCATCGCGCGGGCCTCGAAACTCGAATGGCACCACCTGACCTGCGATGTTGAGGGGGTGCTGGAGCGGGTCGGGCGCAGCACTTTGTTTACCCGCTTTAATATCAGCGCTGAGCTGCATGTACCGGCGCAAACGCGTGAGGAGTTGGCCCGGCGTCTGCTTGAAAAGTCGGAGGAGGTTTGCCTGGTGACAACCTCGCTCAAGGCGGATACCGAATTGAAGACCGAGATACGGGTGCAATAAACGGGTATAAGTACGTAATCACTGAAAATACTACAGAATCGCATTGCCCAATTAGCAGACAAAATGCTAAAATGGTGGGCTGATGACAGCCCGTTTGAAACGGGTTGTCAATAAACGAGGTGGAGTGCATGACAGACCCCGCTGGCCGGGTGACGAACCGGACTTTGGTTCGATGGTTGAGGGTCCAGTCATTGGTGTCGGTCTTGCTGGCAGCCTGCTTGCTGGTGGTCAGTCCGGTTGCTGCGTACTCCTCCATGTTTGGAAGCATGGCGGCGTTCATTCCCGCCCTTTTTTTCGCGTTGCATGTCGCGCGGAGATTTGGACCGGACAGCGCCGCTTTTCTACGCGCCGCCGTCATCGGTGAGGCGGGAAAGTTTTTGCTGACTGCGCTGATATGCGTGGCGGTATTTATCTGGGTCAAGCCCCTTGCTGCCGGGTGGTTTTTTGCCGGCATGATGGTGGTCATGTTCAGCGGTTGGCTGGGCTTGCTCAAATGGGCTTGAATCCCAGGGTTTTGAACACAGCTCTCCAGTGGGGAGCACGCTAAGAGCGGACTGTAATACATGTCAAGTGAAGCGCATACTTCAAGCGATTACATACAGCACCATTTGCAGAACCTGACGTTCGGACAGCACGCCGATGGCAGTTGGGGTATCGCACACAAC
>CAZYVH010000058.1:0-19518 GCA_964650905.1 uncultured Wenzhouxiangellaceae bacterium
ATTGAGCAAGTTGTTTTCCAGCCGTTGACCCAATTCATTCCAGAATTTCGCAAACTTTTCCTGGCCGGTGTCACCAACGCCCGGCATTGACTATTGGGTGCGAAAACGCCATTAAACCGTGTAAGATTTACACATGGTTTGGGAATCAGAGAAACCAGTCTGGAAATGAAATCCAACGGTTCAAATACGACATGGGTAGTGCCGTTGTCACAGGGTGTTTTCAGTTCATAACGAACCTGCCCGTAGCGGGTCATTGACAGGCGTTGGGTGGCTACACGATGAGCAATGATGCGGGTTAATTGGGCAAGTTCAGCGCTGGTCGGGGCTTTAACCCAGCGAAACCGTGAGCTGCCATGCTTGTTATCAACGTAAACACCATCCAGAAACAGCATGTGGATGTTGAGATTAACAGATCCCCCAAAACACTGGATTATGGTGACGGCACCGGTGTGTGCCGTGGTCTTTGTGCAGCAGGCTTTATGGGTCAGGTGGGTGGCGATGGTGCGGTAGACGATAGCCAATACTTTACCCATAACGGCTGGTTTGCTGGCGAATAAAAAACGTAGCGGGAAGGGTACGCTCAGTACCCATTGGCGCATGGGTTGATGTGGCAGGATTTCGTCTACCAGCAGGGCGACGCTATCCGCCATGCGCCTGGCCCCACAGCCAGTCGTAATCGAAGCCATCGCCGCCGGCGGCGGGTTGAGGGCATTCGGATGCAAATCAACAGCAACGGCATATGCGCTTCCTGAGCTATTGACCGGGTCAAGCCTCCAAAACGCGGTCGTATTGATCCCGTAGGATGTTTTTTTGTACCTTGCCCATGGTGTTGCGGGGTAGTAGTTCGACCAGAACCACCTTGCGGGGTTGTTTGAAGCGGGCGAGTTGTAAACCAGTTACTGCGAGAATTGAAGTTTCGCTGGCCGGTTGCTCTTTGCTGGTGACGACAACCGCAATCACACTTTCACCAAAGTCACTGTGCGGGACGCCGATGACCGCAGATTCCACAACACCGGGTATCTCGTCGATTACAGTCTCAATTTCTTTTGGGTAAATGTTGTAACCACCTGAGATAATCAGGTCCCTGGATCGGCCAACGAGGGTCAGTCGTCCGTCCTCTGCAAGCGATCCCTGGTCACCGGTGATGAAAAAACCATCATTGCGAAATTCCTGCCTGGTTTTTTCGGGCATTTTCCAATAGCCGCTAAACACGTTAGGTCCCTTGATCTCGACAGAGCCGACCGCGCCGGCAGGTAGTGGTTTGCCGGTCTCATCGCCAACACGAACCTCGATGCCTGGGAGCGCATAACCGACGGTACCGGCAAGTCGTTCACCGTCCAGGGGATTTGACGTGATCATACCCGTCTCGGTCATACCATAGCGTTCGAGAATCCTGTGCGAGGTTCGTAACTCAAAGTCTGCGAAGGTTTGCTCGGTCAGCGGCGCGGAGCCTGAGATGAACAGACGTATATTCCAACACTCATTCTGCTTGAAGTCCGCACAATTCAGTAATCGTGTATAAAAGGTCGGCACCCCCATCATTACAGTTGCATCTGGCAGACATTTCCTCACTTCATCGGTATCGAATGTCGTCAGGAATATCACGCGGGATGCATTCAGCATCGCGCAGTGCAGGGCAACGAAAAGTCCGTGCACATGGAAGATGGGCAATGCATGCAGCAATACATCCCCGGGTCTGAACCCCCAGTGTTTGTGAAGCGTTAGTGCATTCGAGGCAAGGTTATCCAGTGTCAACATCGCACCCTTGGAACGCCCGGTGGTGCCAGAGGTATAGAGCATCGCAGCAATGTCGTCAGGCTTGCGGTCTGCCAGTTCGTCAAGTGCCTGGAGCTTTTGAGACTGATCGGCGAAACTGCCTGTTTGTGCGTCCTCGAGCGTGAGTGTGACGGGTACACCCGCCTGTACGGTGATCATGGACAGTTGATTGATTGCCTGAGGGCGGCAGACAAATAATGCCGGTGCTGCATCAGTGAGGAAATAGGAGACTTCGGCAGCAGTGTAGGCAGTGTTAAGAGGTACATACACGGCACCAATTCGCAGGCAGGCAAGGTACAAAGCCACCGCAGCGGGAGATTTATCTACCTGTACGACTACGTGGTCACCCGCCTGGACAGCAAGTTCTTTCAGTGTGGCGGCAAAAAGCGCAGATAAGTGGTCGATATCGCCGTAGGTACAGTGGAAATTTCCCGCTGACACCAGGAATGGTTGGTCAAAGTGAGATTCGAATCGATCTCGGAAGATTTTGTAAAGATTCATCCGCCTGATCACCGCATGTTCTTGTCATTGCCTTTATTATACAATGCCTTGCATTGATGTATACGTAATGCTTTAAGTTTGGATCCGTAAATGAGTCCGGTCCTGTGAATCGAATAACGTTCCTCCATGATCTTCTCACTACGATCAGTGACCGTGGGCGCGGCTTCTTAAAACCAGGGCCTGGCCAGGCGGGGAATGCAGACGCTATGGCAGAGCTTTGCCGACAGCTTTTTTCAACCCGTGGTGAAGCATCGGGTGTTGCTATTGCCCGCGAGGTGCATCATTCCCTTGTGGCTGCGGCGAGGACGATAAACTCGAGTTGGTTTGACTCGGAACGGGCTGCACACGCGCACGGGCTGCCGATGCCGCTGGTGGCGGAGTACCTTCTTGCAGCCAAGAACAACGACGGTAGGCCACTGGATCCCGTTGCGCGTTTCCATCTTGGCAATGGCGCACGGCTGGAGCGTATCAATTGGCTCGGTGACTGCTCAGCCAAGGGGCTTGCCCAATCGGCTGGCATTACGGTCAACTATCTCTATGGCCTCAAAAACATCAAGGCCAATCATGAGGTCTAGGTGAAAGAGGGCTGTGTAACCACCGCGCGCGCGGTCAAAGCACCATAGAGATTTACTTGGAAAGATTTGCCTTGAGGCCTCACATTAAGGTGCCGCCGAGCAGCAGCAGGCCGCCACCGAGGGTGACACCGGCCGCCAAAAATAAAATGAATGAATATGCGAGAACCTGACGGGCTTTGAGACCTGTCATGATGAGCAGTGGTATCACCACGAAGGGGTGAATGATATTGGTCCACTGATCCCCGTAGGCAACACCCATCACGACAAGTGGCAGATCGGTACCCAGCGTCTTCGCTGCCTCTATGAATGCCGGCCCCTGTACCGCCCATTGGGCCCCGCCGGACGGTATGAAAAAATTAATAAACCCACCGGACAAAAAAGCCAGAAACGGCAGCGTGTCGTCCGAAGCGATTGTCAGGAACCATGATGCTAGCACGGAAACCAGGCCGGTCTTGAGCATTATGCCCATTATGCCTGCGTACATTGGGTATTGCAGCAGGATTGGCACCACCGCCCGTCCACCGTCAAGCATGACCGAAGCGTATTCTGAACTAGAACGGGTGAGTAGCAGACCGGCAGCAAGAAAGGTCCAGTTTACGATGTTCAGGTCCAGCAGCAGACCGCGGGTAAGCAACCAGTAAACGATATATGCACTCAACATCAGGCCGACCAGAAGGGTTGGCAGTCGGCTGGTCTCGATGGTCCGGGCAGGGCCTTCAGGTCGCCCATTACCTGAACCCTGTTCTACCGTTGTCCAATTTTCCTGATTGTCTGGTGGGCACTCTTCAATCTCACTCTCATTGACCGGGTGCATCATTGTCGCAACGACAGCAACGGTAGCGAGGGTTACGGCGGCAATGGAGAGGTTCCATGTCGTGAAAATCGTTTCACTAACCGGAATCAGCAAGCCCAGTTGCTGTTCCAATGGATTCCCTGGCGTGGCTGTCAACAACGGGGCTGAACCGGAATAACCCATATGCCAGATCACGAAGCCACCAAAAGCGGCGCCACCCAGCAATGGATAATGCACACGGATGCCACGCTCACGCAGACTGTCACCGATTGCGCGGGCCATTAGTCCACCGAGTATGACCCCCAGGGGCCACGCGACCAGCGCGACCAATCCGGCAAACACGGTTGCAAAAGAATACGCGCTCTTTGCAGACCCCGGAATGCTTGCAAGTCGTGCAAGTAACCGGGGCACGGGTCCGATGTGTGCCAGCGTGTACGCAAAAAGCACCATAAGACACATCTGCGTAGTGAACGCGAGCAACATCGAGAGTCCGCCACCCCAGGCAGCAAAGACTTCGATCGGGTCTGCCGTTGTCGTCATGAGCACCAGCATAATGGTGCCTGCTGTCATTATGATCGCGAAAACGAAGGGTTCCGGTAAATAGCGATCAACAACCCGTACGATGACATGGCTCACACGCGAGAGCAGGAGCACTAGTTTAGGCCGGCAGCAAATTCAACAAATAACTTGGTGTCCACGTGTACATGCTCCAGCAGCAGGCTGCAGGCAGTCTCTGGGTGGTGTGACTCGATTGCCTCGAGGATCGCTTTGTGTTCCTTACGGCTTTTTTCGATCCAACCAGTTGAATGGTGCTGGGTTCTCAGGAACGGCTCCATCCGCTCTGCGACTTCTTCGGTCATACGCATTAGCTCGTCATTGCGTGAGGCGGTATAGATCGCCCTGTGGAATCGGATGTTGGCTGTATAATATGCATCCGGATTGCTTTCATTTACGGCTGCATCCAATACCTCGAGGGCAGTGCGTATCTCAGCGACGTCTTCTGGTCGGCCACGGCGTGCTGCAAGTTTCCCCGCTACCGCTTCCAACTCAGCCAGTGCCTCCAGCATCTGTAACAGGCGCTTCAGGGTGACGCCCTTAACGACAGCGCCTCTTCGCGGGCGACGCTCGATCAGGTTAATAGCCTCCAGCATCATCAGCGCTTCGCGCACAGGTGTCCTCGATACACCGAAGCGATTTGCAATCTCAAGCTCTTCGAGTCGTTCACCGGCGCTAATTTTCCCGGTCACGATTTCTCTCTCCAGCATTTCTTTCAGATGTGCAGATTGACGCATAATTCAAACATGTGCATACATAAACGGAACAGATTGTATATCAGATCGTATTGTATACCAGATCGGGGTACACCTGTCCGAACCGCAAACATCATCAAACCGTGGTAAATTTAACCGGATAGTTTCCGCATGGGTGCGACGTGCAACTACAACATGACCTCATAGTCACAAAATTGTATCCGCCAGTGGCGCGATTCGGCTTGATTCTGCGTAAACGCCTTGGCGGAATGCTGGTCGCGGGCAATTTGCCAAAGCTGGTCCTTGTGACCGCACCGGCGGGTTATGGGAAAACCACTTTGCTGGCACAGTATTTTGACCTGTTAGGCAGAAAGGACTATCACTGCGTCTGGTTTTCGGTCGACCGGAGTGACTCTGAACCAGCAGAGTTTCTGCGTTACCTGATCAATGCGCTACAAACTGAGATCGCAGACCTGGGCGAGGAGAGTCTGCGAAAGCTGGAAAGCCGGTCACAGGTTGACCCTGATGAGATTGTCGTTGGTCTTATTAACGAGATTGCGGCAACCGCTCAGGAAATTGTTATTTTTCTGGATGATTTTCATCACGCCGAGTCAGGAACCGTTACACAAATCATCAGGACATTTATTGCCCACGGGCCTTGGAATCTGCATTTCCTGCTGGCAAGTCGCACCTTACCCGCTTTGTCCGTTGCGAGTTTGCGTGCACATGCAGAAGTGGTGGATATTACCACTGAGGATCTACGATTTAGTGCCCTGGAATCAACACAATTTTTGCGTGATGCCCGTGGACTTGATCTGAGCGATGCACAGATTGACACCCTATTTAGAAGAACCGAAGGCTGGGTGGCCGGACTGCAACTTGCTTCCCTTTCATTGCACCAGAGTGGACGTCGTGATGAATTGATTCAATCGTTCTCGGGCAAGGCCAGGGAAGTAGCAGAGTATCTTGCATTGGATGTGCTGAATGGTTTCCCACAGGATATCCAGGTGTTCCTGCTGTACACGTCCATACTCGAACGCATGAGTTCGGAATCCTGCCAGTACCTTGTCGGACGTGACGATTGCCAGGACGTACTCGACCAACTCGAGGTCAGCACTTTTCTGTTGCCCCTGGATCAGAGCCGTACCTGGTACCGTTACCAGCACCTGTTTCGGGAGTTTCTTTTGAGTGAACTCCAAAGACGTTTCCCGGCAGTTATTGATGACCTGTACAAACAGGCGAGCTTATGGTTTGCAGAGCAACATTTTGATAACGAAGCGGTTAGTTATGCGCTCGAATCCGGCGATTCCGACCGGGCAGCACTACTTGTGGAACAGCAGGCAACACGTCTTTTACAAAGAGGGCAGATGCCACGTCTGTACAACTGGCTCAGCAAACTCCCTGAGACCATTATCGAGCGGCGACCACGATTACCCATGCTGCGCTGCTGGGCGCTGTTTCACATGAACCAGCCGAAAGAGGCAGCACAGGCCCTGCATCAGGCCCAGCACATCATCGCAAGCCTAAAGGACAGTGCGCGAGGGGAGACAGGTGAAGAACTCGCAGCGTTGCAGGAGGAGATGAAGGTTCTGCGTGCCGGTGTCGCATGCGCGCGCGACGATGTTGAGAAGCTGGAAAATCTTGCGAGCGAGCCATTGCAAGAAAGATTGATCCAGCCTTTTCACCTGGGTGTCATGTACAACATGCTTGGCTATTCGCTTCGAGTGAAAGGTGAGATCAAACTTGCACGCGACTCACTTGCCAAATCCCGTCGTTACCACGAGCAGGCGGGCTCCTCGTTCGGCGTGGCCTATAGCGGTATTTTCTCGGGTATGCTGAATCTCGTCCAGGGAAAAATGCACAGTGCGGTTGCGGACTTCCGGCAGTCAGAAGACGTCTCGATTCTGGATTGCGGGGAGCGCTCTGCAGGTGCGGCAGTAGCGAGGTTGATGCAGGGCATCGTGCTCTACGAATGGAACCGGCTCGAGGAGGCGGAACGCCTGATTGTGGCGAATATCGGTCTGGTCGAGGAGTGCACAATCGCAGAAGCGCTGGTACTCGGATTCATTACGCTTGCCCGCATAAGGCTTGCACAAAATCGCCGTGAAGACGCTGAAAACTGTTACGCGAAGATACGTCGGATTTGCGAGCGCAGAAATCTTCGCCGTCTGCTACTTCTGATCGAGAGCGATTATATTCGACTATTGATAAACCGACGTGATGTGGTGGCGGCAGAGCGTGTCGTGAGCAGACTCGATATCGGCATGAATGGAGATGCGGTCAAAACCAGCAACCGCTGGGAACCTGTTGCCTCACTGGGAGGCCTGATTCGGGCACGGCTTCTGATTGCTCAAGGACGAGCCGATGCAGCTTTGCCTGCTCTTCGACGCTTGCGCAACCAGGCGGTCAAGGCGGGACGTATCCAACGGTCCATTAAGATACTGATACTGATGGCTATTGCACAGTTCGATCGTAATGCCGATGAACCGATGGTGAAGCATATCGTTGCCGCCCTGAGCCTGTCGCCGTCATCCGGTTTTTTGCGGATATTCCTGGACGAAGGTAAAAAATTTGGATTGATGCTCCAACAGATGCGGGCGTGTGTGGATAAAGAACTGTCAGCATCGGCCCGGCGTTCATTCCAGGCAATCCTGGCTGCTATTGATGCGTCTGATCATGCTGACGGGCTGCGGGGTGATCCCGTGGTGGACGATCGCTGTCTGGTTGAAGAACTCAGTCCGCGCGAATTGGAGGTGCTCGAACTCATCGTGTCCGGCAGGTCAAACGTCCAGATCGGCAAGCAACTTAAAATTGTCGAGAGCACGGTTAAATGGCATGCAAAAAATATCTTTGGGAAACTGGGTGTAAAGAATCGCACTTCAGCCGCGCTTGCAGCACAACAACTTCGACTTATTCGGTAACTCGCTAACTTCAACCCCTACTTTAGGGGGGGGTGTCTTTTGACCGAACCCTACTTCCGGGTCGGGACAGCCGATTTCACACTTGTTAACCTGCCATCCGAAACGTGTAAGCGGAGAAACAAATGTGACGACTGGTTTTGTCTGGCATGAGGTCTATATGTGGCATAACACCGGCACCCATGCGGGCATCATGCCGCCAGGTGGCCCGGTTCAGCCCTATGAGCACGCTGAGAACCCGGAAACCAAGAGACGTATCAGAAACCTGCTGGAAGTCACTGGCTTGCTGGACAAACTGGTTCCTGTAACCGCGATCAGGGCGACAGAAGAACAGTTGCTCCGAGTACATACCAGGGACTACCTGGATCGGATTTCCGCCATGAGTGCTGAGACGGGCGGTGACGCGGGACCATACACACCGTTTGGTAAAGACAGTTATGCCATTGCAAGGCTGTCCGCGGGTGGCGTTATTGCTGCGGTGGATGCTGTGCTGGATGGTAGTGTGAATAATGCGTATGCTCTGGTGCGTCCCCCCGGCCACCATGCACTCGCCGATATGGGCATGGGTTTTTGTCTTTTTTGTAATGGTGCGGTAGCGGGTCTGCATGCGCTTCAAGCCCGTGGTCTTGAGCGCATCGCCTTCGTGGATTGGGATGTGCATCATGGCAATGGTACTCAAGCTGCTTTTTGGGATGATCCCCGTGCCCTGACGATCTCTGTCCATCAGGACAATTGCTTCCCACCTGATTCAGGCTCGGTCGAGGACAACGGCGGCGGTCCGGGTGAAGGGTTCAATATCAATATCCCGCTACCGCCCGGCTCGGGCACAGGCGCCTACGATGCGGCGTTTGATCGTGTCGTGGTTCCTGCATTAAAAGCTTACCGGCCACAACTGATCATGGTTCCATCCGGGTTTGATGCGGGTGCGTATGACCCACTCGGGCGGATGCAGATGCACAGCAACGGGTATCGGTCCTTAACCAAAAAACTAAAGGCAGCGGCAGACGAGTTGTGCGACGGGCGCATCGTCATGTTTCATGAAGGCGGTTACGAGGCATCGACAGTTCCGTTTTTTGCACTTGCTGTAATCGAAGAATTAGCTGGCGAACTAAGCGGCACCGACGATCCGTTTCTCGAAATGATGACCGGTTTGGGTGGGCAGGAACTACAGCCACACCAGGACGAAGCTATCCGGCGCGCTGAAAGTCTGCTGGTAAATTTGTAAAAGGAAGGCGTCGAGTCGGACAGCCACGTTTAACGGGAAAGGATTGGTCTGCCCAACTAATTTTTTGAAGCAGGTTAATGAATTATGTATACATAAATATGTCGGTATGTATACAATAATGACGGTCTGGAAAATATGTCTACTGGGATAGGGTTGGGACATTCAACACATTTAGTGATCAGCACGAACTGCAGAGGGTAAGTCAAATGAGATACTTTATTGGAAAACAATTCGTTAACCGTGATGTGGGTACGGGGTTAAGCTGGTGTATGAGCGCTCTGTCAGGATTGACATTATTTGCCATGGGACTGGTATTTACCGGGGTGGCACAGGCGCAGGACGACAGCGATAGCAGGATCGGGATTGAAGAAATCATTGTTACCGCGCAAAAACGCGAACAGGGCGTGAATGAAATTGGTATAACCGTCAATGCCTTCAGCGGCGCGCAGCTCAAGGATTTAGGTGTGGTTACCGCCGAACAGATCGCACAGTTCACGCCGGGTTTGACCGTTAACGATACCGCGGCCACCGGTGTGCCGCTTTATACCATCCGGGGTGTCGGTTTCCAGGACTATTCCACGGGCGCTTCCTCAACCGTTGGCCTTTACTTCGACGAGGTTGCCATTCCGTACACGGTAATGAGCCGTGGTATGCTGTTTGACGTCCAGCGGGTAGAGGTTTTAAAGGGCCCACAGGGTGACCTTTACGGTCGCAACACAACTGCTGGCCAGATCAATTTTGTCAGCAACAAACCCAGCGAAGAGTTCGAAGCAGGTTTTAATGCCGGTTATGGGCGCTTTGGTGTATTTGATTTTGAGGGTTATCTGACCGGTGCGCTGGGTGACAGTGTGCAGGGACGTCTGGCTTTCAAGACCACTCAATCCAGTAAGGGCTGGCAGAAAAGCCTGACACGGGACGACAAGCTCGGTGAACTGGATGCCAGCGCAGTCAGGGCGTTGATCAACTTAGATATTAATGAAGACGCCAGAATCTTGCTGAACCTGCACTATGTGAATGACCAGTCGGAAAACAAGGCCAATACGGCTTACGATGGCACCATTGCCGGCCTTGGCGAGTTTGCCTTGCCATATACACCGCTGGATCAATATGTATTTGGGGCTCACGCGGGTGAAACACCACCGTGGTATTCAACCCGTGATAATCGCGCTGCCGACTGGACCAACAGTTATACCAGCCCGATAACTGGCAATACCTTCGAGCTGAGACCCCAACGGGACAATCAACTCAAGGGCGTGTCAATAAAACTGGAATGGGGCCTCGGCAACGTGGACCTGACGTCCATCACCGCCTATGACAAATTTGAACGTGAGGAAGCCAATGACTGGGACGGTGGTTTCTACAACGACTCGAGCAATATCAATACCACCGATCTCGAGGCGTTTTCGCAGGAGTTGCGCTTCTCCGGGCAAACGGACGATCTGCTCTGGATCGCGGGTCTGTATTACTCTCATGACACAATGGATGAGTATTATCACTACTTTATGTCGGACTCTTTGTTCGGGTTGGGGTCAGTTGCCTGGGGCATTCCTCCGTTTGCATTTACACCCATTCTGGAACTTGACACCAAGTATTCACAGAAGACCGAATCCAAGGCGGTATTTGGGCATGTGGAATGGAATTTTGCGGATAACTGGCGCTTGACCCTGGGCGCCCGTTACACCGAGGAGGACCGCGATTGGGCGGGTTGCACATTTGTAGCCGATGACGGCAGTCTTGCCGGTTTCCTGAACGCCAATTTCGGGTCGATGCTGGTTGCGGGTGACTGTGGCACCATCGATGATGATCCCAACTCTCCGACCTACATATTTGCCCTAATCGGCGGCCCCGACGTGAATGATGCTTTCCATGTATACGAAGATGCCATCAAGACGAACCGTTGGATGGGAAAACTCGGTCTGGATTATATTATTTCGGAAGATGTACTGCTTTACGGTACCTGGTCCAGAGGCTTTAAATCCGGTGGTTTCAACGGCGCCAATTCCAATACCACCCAGCAACTGAAACCCTATCGTGAGGAAGTGCTGACATCCTATGAAACCGGCATCAAGGCAACCCTGCTCGATGGCAGGATGCAACTGAATGCCGCGGCTTTCTTCTACGACTACAAGGACAAGCAGGAACAGGATCGCGCAGTCACTTTTGTCGGCAATATATCCGGGCTGACCAATGTGCCTAAATCCGAAATCATGGGCGCTGAACTGGATATGAGTTGGGTGCCGGCCGAAGGTTGGAATATTAACCTGGGACTCGCGTACCTGGATACTGAAGTCAAAGAATGGGATGCGGTCGATCGCGACGCCAGCAGTTGGCCTGTGACGGTTTTGCATGATGTATCCGGTATCGAACTGGCCATGGCGCCCCAATGGTCGGCGGCCGGTCTGGTTGCTTACCAATGGTCGATCAGTAATAACCTGGTGATGGAATTCGCGGGTGATTTTAGTTACCAGGGCGATACCACCGGTGGTGTGGAACTGAGCGACGCAACCGATTCGTTCACGATATTCAATGCGCGTGTCGGCATCGGTGCGGATGATGGTAACTGGCGGGTATTGCTCTGGAGCAGAAACCTCAGCAACGAATACTACTATCCGGCCGCGTACCAGGGTGGCAACGGCCCCTTCATTCGCAGTGTGGGTATGCCGCTGACCTATGGCGTCACACTTTTTTATAACTTCTAGGCTTCCCTCCCGGGCGCTAATCTACCCCCGGGAGGAGTGCCTTTCAATGGTAAGCTCCCTTGTCTTCCGAACTGATTTGCTTTGAGACTGCCACAGAGTTGGCCAGGAAAATCCGGTCGCGCGAGCTTTCCTGTGAATCAGTGATGCAGGCACACCTTGAGCAGATTGAAAAACTCAATCCACACATCAACGCAATCATTACGTTGTTGCCCGAGCGAGCCATGCAGGCAGCCCGGTGCGCAGACCGTACCCTTGAATCTGGTGTAAGTGTCGGACCGCTGCATGGTTTACCCGTGGCACACAAGGATCTGGCCCTGACCAAAGGTGTGCGCACTACATTCGGGTCGCTGGTGCACAAGGACTTCGTTCCCCAGAGCGATGCATTATTCGTCGAGCGCATACGTGATGCCGGTGCGATCATGCTCGGCAAGACCAATACACCGGAATTTGGTGCCGGATCGCAGACTTTTAACAAGTTGTTTGGTGCGACCTGTAATCCTTACGACCTTTCAAAAACCTGTGGTGGTAGCAGTGGTGGTGCAGCGGCAGCGCTGGCGAGTGGTATGGTGCCTGTCGCTGACGGTAGCGACCTCGGTGGCTCGCTACGCAACCCTGCCAGTTTTTGCAATGTTGTCGGCTTTCGGCCATCTGCCGGCCGCGTCCCGTCCTGGCCGAACGACCTTGGCTGGATGACCTTGCCGGTAGAGGGGCCAATGGCGCGAACCGTTGAAGACGTCACCTTGTTATTGAGCGTGATGGCCGGGCCTGATCCCCGTTCGCCGATCTCTCTGTCCGAATCGGGAGATGTGTTTCGCCAATCGCTGAAGCGTGATTTTGAAGGTGTTCGTATTGCCTGGAGCAGTGATTTTGGAGCTGTCCTGCCGATGGATCCAAGAGTGACCACAGCCATTGATGCACAACGTCACGTTTTTGAAGCACTCAATTGCCGCTGTGAGGAAGCTTTACCTGATTTCCATGGTGCTGATCAGGTCTTCGTTCTCTGGCGTGCGTGGATGTACGCGCACCTGTGTGGCGATCTGCTTGAACAGCATCGTGAGGTCATGAATGAAAACCTGGTCTGGAACATCGAACAAGGGTTTGACGTGGGTGGATCCGATCTGGCACACGCCGAAAGCCAACGTACTGCGCTCTATCACCGTATGCGCAAGTTCATGGAAGTTTACGAATTCCTGATCCTGCCGGTATCACAGGTCCCGCCATTCGATGTCAATCAAGCCTACGTGAAGGAAATCGAAGGAGTGAAAATGGACACCTATCTGGATTGGATGAGGTCCTGCTGCTTCATTACAGTCACAGGCCACCCATCGATATCCGTACCGTGTGGGTTCACCGCTGAAGGCTTGCCCATCGGGGTTCAGATTGTCGGACGCTATCACGACGATTTTGGTGTCTTGCAGCTTGCCCATGCATTTGAAAAAGCGACCCGGTTCTGGAAACAAAGACCCGCCATCTGCGATCTTTAATGGATAAATACGAAGGAGAAGGACTCGTGTCCAAAATAAGCCGAAGACAGTTCACAACATCGGTTGCGGGTTTGGCTGCCGCAGTGCCTGCCCTGGCGATGAGTGAAGGTCAGAGTGTTGAGCAAAGCAACATCGCCAGACTTTATGACCAGTCCGATGCACTTGACCTGGCAGCGTTGGTTCAAAGGGGAAAGGTGACAGCGGTAGAATTGCTGGACGAAGCCATACGTCGTGTAGAAGCACTCAACCCGAAGCTCAATGCGGTGATCCTCAAACACTACGAATTGGCATATGATGCGATCGCCAAAGGGTTACCGCAGGGTCCGCTGGCGGGCGTACCATTCCTGCTCAAGGATCTTGGGGTACAACTGGCAGGGACACCTACGACCGGAGGTTCACGATCCCTGTTTGGATATGATTCAAAGCGTGATTCAACACTGGTAGAAATGCACAAACGTGCCGGCCTGGTGATTTTTGGAAAAACCAATACACCTGAGTTCGGTATGGCGCTGACGACAGAACCCACCGCATATGGCGCCTGTCACAACCCCTGGAATCTGGAATACTCAACCGGTGGTTCAAGTGGTGGTTCGGCGGCAGTGGTTGCCGCGGGTATCGTCCCGATCGCTCATGGCACCGACGGAGGTGGCTCAATAAGAGTGCCGGCCTCAGCCTGTGGTGTTTTTGGTTTCAAACCGACCAGAATGTTGACACCGCGCGGACCTGGAACCGAGTTGAGCCCTTCCGCAATGAGCGTTGGTCATGCATTGTCGCGAACGGTGAGAGACAGTGCATTCCTGCTGGACCTGACCGCTGGTTACGAACCCGGCGCCCCGGCTGCCGCGCCGGGCGGTAAACAGGGGTATTTCGGTGCGATGCAGACCGAGCCGCGGAAGCTGCGCATTGCACTCAACCTGACGGAACCTGCTGTGAGGATGAGCCCGGAGATACACAAGACGGTCGTGGCAACGGCACACTTGCTCGAAGGTTTGGGACACACAGTCGAGGAGGCAGCACCGGGGGTCGATCATGATGAACTCAATCACGCACAGAACGTACTCATGCTTTCAGAGTTTGCCCAGGGCATGGATAGCCTGGCCAGGGCCATCGGCAAACCGATTGACTCCATAGGTCTGGAACCATTGTCACAGGAGTTTACCCGTGTTGGGCTGGAATATAACGCGAAGGTGTATATTTCAGCCTGTCATGTGGCCTATACGGCCGGTGCACGCATGGCACAATTTCAGCACAAGTACGACATCGTACTGCAGGCTGTGACAACCACTCCCCCGCCCAGACTCGGCACTATAAATGCGCATACCGAAGACACGATTGACAGTTTTGTAACGCGCTTCAAGAAATACTCGGCCTATACCCATTTATTCAACTTGACTGGCCAACCGTCGGCATCGATGCCAATGGGTCTGGCGAGCGGCGGTCTACCGCTGGCTGCGATGCTCAGCGGACGCAACGGTGAGGACGCATTGTTATTGAGTGTGTGCGCCCAGCTGGAACGGGCGGCACCGTGGTTCAACCACAGGCCGTCACTGTTGAACTGAGCTGTGTATTGCAACAGGACAGGCTAGTAAATATGAGATCAAAAAATCAAAGGAAAAACTTTATGAAAGCCATCGGTTTTAAGGGCTTGGTCGCGCTACTTCTAATGACGTGTATTCCGGCAGAAATCATTCTCGCACACAACAATCACCCGATTGGGAAGAGATTGCTCGACTGGCATCCAGATGTAAATATATCCCGCACCTTGTCAATGAATATCGATTTCCATGGCGGTGACTGGTTTGTTATTTGGCGGAAACCCGGGCGGGTTGAGGAACGCGATGGCCGTCAGTGTCTGGTCGGACCCTATTTTTTCTTTGATGTTGATGACCGTTTTGCATTTAATATCGACGAAACTGTCAGCCTTGAGCTGTTAGTAGACCGCAGCGCAACAGATGGTTTTAATCTCTCCTACGACCACGTGGTCAATCCTGCGACAAAACAGGTTCGTCTCAACCCGGATTACAAGGAACGATGGGAACGGGTCACGGTGTCACTGGAACGGGCGCGTCTGGCAAATCGAAAATATGAAAAGACTGATTTTGCCATCGGTGCGCTGGGGGCCAGGCACCCGCAAGATAAAACTGTAAATGGTGAGTTGGTGCTTTGCGGTTTAAAGATAAGCCGTGAACAGTCGGAACAATCGGTTGCTGTTCAACAAGGGGGCATCGAGCTGAACATTCGCAATGAACGAGGTTTGCCGGATTCAGTACGGGTAGGTTTGTACGATGCGGAAGGTCGCAGCCCATTGCCGGGTGACGATGCCGTGACCCTCGAACCGTTTGCAAGTCAATTCAAACAATGGCCAATGCTTAATAAGATCAAGGCCTGGCCAAGTGAAGGACGCTATGTATTCTATGTCGATGGGTCTTATCGCGCACCGCTACCAGCGGGTAGCTATGACCTGGTGATTTACAAGGGTCCTGAATATCGCATCGTAAAACAAAAAATCAACATTAAGCCAGGTGAATCCAGTCGAGTGGATGTCAAATTGAAACGTTGGAAAAACATGCCAGCAAGTGGATGGTATTCGGGTGATACCCACATCCATATTGCCCGCGAGGACCCCACAAAAAACAAGAGTACCCTGGCATATACCCAGGCTGAAGATATTCATGTTGCCAATTTGTTGCAAGTCAGCAACGTCGGGACGCATGATAATTATCCCCAGTATGCCTTCGGCCCCGAGGGGTACTTTATCGGCCCGAGTCACACTCTGGTGTCGGGGCAGGAATCACCGCGCTCTTCACATCGTGGTCATAGCATCGGACTCAATACGACACGCTTTATCTGGACCGATGAAGATTATTTCATATACAACAAAATTGCGGACAAGATTCACCAGGATGGTGGGCTGTGGGGTTATGCCCACGTGGCTATTGATGCTTTTAATGTCAAATACGGCCTGGCGCTGGATGTGCCACTGGGGGTGGTAGATTTTATCGAAGTACTGCAAATGGGTATGCTCGATACCGGCTACCTGTACGATTTTCTCAATCTCGGTTACAAGTTGCTCCCGTCGGCGGGGTCGGATTACCCCTTCATACATATTGCAGGCAGTGAACGAATCTATGTTCAACTGGCTGGTCAGTTTTCTCCGCAAGCCTGGTTTGATGCCTGGAAAAACAATCGCTCATTCGTATCCAATGGTCCGGTGCTGGCGTTCAGTATTAATGGCGATACAGATAAGTCTGAGTTCAATCTACAGCAGGGCGACAAGGTGAATATTTCAGCAACAGCGGCCGTTAATCCCGATATCGACAGCTTATCCAAACTTGAACTTGTAGTTCATGGCGAGGTTGTTAAAACGATTCCATCGACAGAAGGAGCGGAATCATTGGTACTTGATTATAATTTTGAGGCAAGTGAATCCCTGTGGCTGGCCATACGTACCTATGGCAAAGATAATCGCGTCGCGCACTCTGCACCGGTGTACATTTATGTTGACGGTAATCAACGTTTTTGGAAACCTGAACTCGCTAAGGACATCGCTTCAAAATATGTCGATATCCTGCTTGATTTTAAAACTTCTACGCCAGATCTGAATGAGGACTGGGAGAGATTTAACACCGAAGATGTCCTGCTTCCAAAGTGGAATGCTGACAAGAAGAAGTTGGATCGGCTTATTGATCAGGCAATCGCTGAATACGAGAAACTGATGCCGTAGGAGGCAATTGCCAGGACTGTGGCTGTAGAATCCGGGAATTATGTCAATCAATCAAAAGTGCAAACAGAAAGTGAAAACAGGAGTAATGACAATGAGAAAACTAACTTTTCTGATGTTGACCGCGATCATACTGGCGGCTTGCGGCCCCAATCCCCAGGAAACTGCAAAGCAGGTAGTGTTTGCCGATACTGTTCTGACTAATGGCAAGATCTACACGCTGAATCCGCAGCGACCCTGGACTGAAGCGGTGGCGATCAAGGATGGGAAATACATCTATGTGGGTGATGATACGGGTGCAACTGCCCATGTCGGTGAAGAAACGAAGGTAATTGACTTGCAGGGAAGGATGTCCATGCCTGGCATCAATGACGCCCACGTTCATCCCGTCATGGGTGCGATTCGTGCACTTTATCATTGCCAGTTCCCAATTCAGTCAAACCCGGATGAAGTTGCAGATGCATTGCGCGGATGTATCGACAAAGATCCGGATGCCAAATGGATTGTCGGTGGTCAGTGGGGTAGTGGATTTTTCGAACGATACAAGATTGAGTCCCCGCGTGAGTGGCTGGATGCAATCAGCGGCGATATCGCAGTGGTGCTAAACGATGACTCCTACCACAATACCTGGTTCAATTCCAAGGCGCTGGAATTAGCAGGTATTACAGGCTCCACGGCAGATCCTGAAGGGGGTTCTATCGGTCGTGACACCGCTGGCGAACCTAATGGCCTGCTGTTTGAAACCGCATCGCGCTTAGGCGAAAAGGCGGTCCCGGACTGGTCAGCGGAGCAGTATATTACGGCGGTGAAAGAAGTTATGCAGATGGCCGCCGGTTACGGCGTTACCGGTATCAAAGACGCCGGGGCATACGCCTCTATGGTGATGGCCGCATATTCTGAAGTCGATAACAATCCCGGGGGGCTAAGCGTACACTTGGCAGCCGACATCAGGACACCATACGGCCACAGGACCGAGCCTCTGGACGTGGGCGAAATAGAACAGATTCACGATCGTTACGCCTCGAAACATCTGTCTACGAATTTTGTAAAAATTTTCCTCGATGGTGTGCCGACACCCGCCAGGACCGCTGCAATGCTGGATCCCTATTTGCCGGATGATAAGCATGGAGACCAGTTCACCGGCATCCTTCATGTCAACCCGGAGACCTTGAAAAAGGATCTGATTGCACTCGATGCCCATGGGTTCACCGTAAAGATGCATGCAGCGGGTGACGGCTCAGTACGGGAAGGCCTGGATGCGATAGAAGCGGCTCGCAAGGTGAACGGACCCAGCGGTCTGCGTCATGAACTGGCCCACGCAGGTTATATACACCCGGATGACATTCCGAGGTTCGCGGCCCTCAACGCGGTTGCGGATATTTCACCGATACTCTGGCACCCCTCACCGATTATTGATGCGATCGTCTCCGCTGTGGGGCCTCGTGCCACACGCTATTTTCCCGTACGGGATCTGCTGGATTCCGGTGCGCTGGTTGTCGCCGGTACCGATTGGCCGGCCGTCACACCCAGCCTGAACCCGTGGGGTGGCATAGAGGCACTGGTCAGCCGACGCGACCCAAGCGGGCAAACACAAGGCCAGCTATGGCCGGAACAGGCGGTGACATTGGAAGAGGCGATCCGGATTTACACGCTGAATGGAGCCCAGGCGCTCAGGCTGGAAGACCAAACAGGTTCAGTCGAAGTAGGCAAGTCATCTGATATTATCGTATTGGATAGAAATTTGTTTGATATACCAATCGATGATGTCGGCGAAACAGAGGTCGTGATGACCTTTTTCGAAGGCCGCATCGTATATTCGGGGCTATAAATCCCCGGTAGACGTGGCTGAACAATCACGTAAGCAATGGCGGCTCAACTCCGTAAAACGTGGTTCTGAGGACGGGGGGGCAGGTCAGGTACACTCCACGTATGGATTCTTGCCCCTGATTACCGTCAAGACCCATTATTACTGCCGGCTTCAAACGTCAGCTTTGTGCGAGATAATTGTGTATAGTCGAAAATAATAGATTTTAGAACCGAATAAGTCACATGATACTGACGGCACGTCATGAGCAGCTGCATCTAATCCTAGTACAGTGTATACCCTAAATCTTCGGATCAGCGAGTTCACAAGCTGTTAGCTGCAAGGCAGCGGTTTGAAGATATAGTGGTTCTATATCGAGAAGCGTTAACGCAGCAGATGACAGCTTGTGAGCTGGCCCTGGGGGCGATCACCTGCTTATCCGAACAAAGCTGATTCCACCGGTTCGGGAATCCAGGCTTGTAACTCGCGATCGTCTGTTTACCCGGATTTCCAATTCAACCGATTCCAACCTGGTCGTTATCAAGGCTCCGGCAGGATATGGCAAAACTACGTTTGCAAGTATAAGTGAAATAAACACTATATAACCAGAAACTCAAAGTTATTGAGCAAGTTGTTTTCCAGGCGTTGACCCAATTCATTCCAGAATTTCGCAAACTTTTCCTGGCCGGCGTCACCAACGCCCGGCATTGACTATTGGGTGCGAAAACGCCATGCAACCGTGTAAGGTTTGCACGTGGTTTTGGAATCAGAG
>CAZYVH010000059.1:0-19055 GCA_964650905.1 uncultured Wenzhouxiangellaceae bacterium
GACCACGCCAGCGGCTTAGCCTGAAACCATGCACCAGCGCCGTGGCAAACGCCAGTATACCGGTCACCGGACTCAACGGCTGAAAGCTTGCTGCAAGACCCGTCACCACAACCAGGGCCAATAGCGTCTGGTCAACACGTTCGTTGCCAAGCGGCAGCCGTGATTGGCCCTGCATGCGCAGCCAGTTACCGGTAAAGCTCGGTACGATGCGTCCGGCAATGATGGTCACAAGGAGTAAAACCATGTGAATCAGAAGGTAAACGGCCAGCCTGTCTGCATTGACCAGCACCTGGCTGACACCCAGGTGGTACAGACCGTTGAGTATGGCCATCAAAGCAACGATAACGACCAGGATATAATTGCGGCGGCTGTTACCGATGATGATTTCCCGACCCAGTAACAAGACCAGTAACAGTGGAAACAACATGTCGAGCATGGCCACCAGGCTTGCCGGTAGCAAACCGGTCAGTAGCATCCCCAGGCGGCCGCCAAGCCAGCAGGCGACCAGTGCCGCCAGCGGCGCACCATTGAGGGCCGGTCGTCCGGTCCAGTTGGCTACCGCCGTCAGGCTGAAACCTGCAATGGCCGCCATGGCGAAGCCCGCCAGCATTTCGTGGGCGTGCCAAAGGGGTGTGATACCCGGCAGATCTTTACCGTGCAATTTCATGATCCATACCAGCATCAGTAAAACAGCAAAAATGCCGTTCATTAAGAAGAAGGGTCTAAAAGCATAGCTGAGTAAAGCGACGGGTTTTTGTTCCATGGTAACCGGGGACTCTCTGGTTTATTGTGCTTGCGCTAGTGTAGTCCCCTTGGGGTAGACGGGCTAGCCCTGCGGAGAGGGCTACGGAAACTACGATCACCAGCACCGGGATCCATGGGTTGAAATGATTCTTACTGGATTTTTAGCCAATATTGCATTATTATTAAGACATAGATTATTCAGGGGTCACTGTATATCTGTCTGCGATCACACCAGCAATCACACTGGGAGTCGGTCGCAAATGTATAAATTGATTTCGCCACCCGCTGTACTTAGGGCGGCTGAGCAACAGACGCGGGAAAACAAGCTGCCTGCAGCCGATAAATACCGCCATTGATTCAGGTTTACCGCACTGAGCCAAGTACAGGGTTGACAAAGGCGGGCGCTTCTAAACGAAGCGCCCGTTTTTTTATCACCCACCCATGAACACACGACAGCACCTGCCCGTACAATACACAGCTTAGCCTCTGTCTAATAACAGGGTTCATCGACCGGGATACCTGATCAACGGCTGTATCTTCCAGGTCGCGCCAATGGCGTTCACCGTTGCAAATGCCATCTGTGTTTCAAACCTGACTTCTTCTGGGTTAAACTCTTGCATGAACCTCTTAAACCCGGGGTCGGGTAATGACAGATAAAGCTGAGTTTTCGCTGGATATCAGCGTCGACCCTGCGACGGGTTTACAACCATTACCGGACCTTGCCGCGCTGGATCTTTGCAAGGCGTACCCGGCTGAGGGTGGCAAGCTGCTGTTGTACAACGTACGCACCGGCCAGCGTGCCATGGTCAGGCCCGAAGTCCACGCGGCGCTTGGCTGTTGCAGCCAATTCAAAACACTGGACGAACACGTAGCACAGATTATTCAAATTGACCCCGCTATGCAGGGCCAGCAAGCGGACATCCTTGCAGTGCTTAAAACCATGCTCGATAGCGGCATTATGGTTTCCGCCAAGCAGGCCTGTGATAATCTCAAAAACAGTCAGCCTGTACAGCTTGCCAGCCAGGGCCCAGATCAACCCGTAGTCGCCATTATCACCTGGGAGCGCCCCGCTGCACTGGAACGGTTGCTCAAGTCCATTGCGGTAAACTGTGCAACCGACAAAATTTACCGGTTCTATGTCATAGATGATTCACGCAACCCGGACAACATCGGTCAGAATCGGGAATTGGTGGCAAAGTACGCCCGCGCACTGAAAACACCATTACAATACTTTGGCCAGAGTGAACAACGTTCTTTACAAAAAGCATTGATCTTGAAACTGCCGGAACACGAAAAAGCCATTCGTTTTCTTGCAGATCAGAGTCTTTGGTACGATCAATGGACAAGTGGACTGGCGCGCAACCTGGCCCTTTTACTGTCCTGCGGCCGACGACTCGTGATGCTCGATGACGACACTATCTGCGATGTCTATCAACCCTGCAGACAACGGTCGGACATCACCTTTTCGGATAGTCCACGTGATGCAGATTTTTTTGCCAGAGAAAAAGAATGGGCATCGCAACACCAGTCGATCAACCCGGATCCAATCGATCGTCATATGCAATGTCTGGGCATGTCATTTTCACAAGCACTGACGACGCTGGGTAAAAATAATTTTAAGCCTGGCAGCCTTAAAGATGCGACAGCTTTACAGCTTAGTGAGTTGCGGCACGATTCCCCGGTGTTGATAACCGAATGCGGCTCACTGGGTTGTCCGGGTACAGGCTCAAACACCTGGTTGCCCAACATATCCCCCGAGTCACTCAAAGCCATGCTTGCATCACCACAAAAAACCATCAATGCACTGCATACCCGGCTGGTGTGGAGCGGTTGCCAACAACCACATTTCTCTCCCCGGCCGAACATGTCACCAATCACCGGCTTTGATAACCGCCAGCTGTTACCCCCCTACCTGCCCATTCTTCGCGGTGAAGACCGGTTGTTCGGCCACCTGCTGGACTACCTTGTCCCAACGGCTATCACACTGGATTACCCGTGGGCGGTCCCACACCTGCCCATACCACGACGGAACTGGCAGGATTCTGACCGTGATTTCACACCTGAGGGTGGTTTTCCATGGTTCTTTTCAGAGCAGATACTTGTTCAAAGATCATCCTGTCTTGCCACACAACCCATGGATCGCCTGGCATCGCTGGCAACTATTTTCAACGACCTTGCTGCAGCAACGGCTGAATCACTCATCATCCGACAGCGCGACAGCGTACTGCAACATACATCCAAACAATTACAACACCTCGAAAATTTGCTGATAACAGCCCATGACGCACCTGATGCTTGGCAGGCTTACCTTGAGCAGGGTATCGAACAATTGAAAACAGGTCTGGACCAGGTGAGCCGGAAAGATTTTACAGCCAAGGGCCTTCCGGCGTCTTTGCAAGGCAATGAGTTGGTGGTGTTCTGGCAAGACACCTGGTCAGGTTTTGCCAACGCCCTCAGGGCATGGCCGGACATCCGTGCCGCTGCCGCCGGGTTGATCGAAGGCTAAAAATTGGCCCCGGTTTTAGCCGGGGCCCAAGCCTTGAGGAAACACATACACTCTCGTTTTATATAACAATGCAGCCAAGAAAAAGTTGGTAGCCCTCTCTCATCAGGGGTTCAACTGCTACCTGAAAACACCGCCGCATTCTGCTCAACAAACTGTCTGAATGACCGGGGTGGCTTAGCACATATGGCCTCGAAAGTCTGCGTGGTCTCAGCACCACCATCACTGGCAATAATATTAAAAAGATCGGCCAGTGCATCGACAAACCAGTCACCACTACCCAAATGACGCAACTGTCTGCGGAAATCGTCAGTCGGTATATCGACATAGGCGATCTGCCTGGCCAGGACCGTCGACATTTGCTCTGCGAGGTCCTTGAAGGAAAGAATTTCCGGGCCGGTAATATAATAGGTCTGTCCCTCATGACCCCTGCTGGTCAGCACGAGGGCAATGAATTCGGCAACATCCTGTACATCAATGGCACCGGTGCGCCCATCCCTCATGGGTAAATAGAATTTATTTTCCGCAATGATCGTGGTGGCGCATTGCAGCATGTTTTGCATATAAAAATTTGGCCGCACCGAGGTATACGCCAATCCCGATTGTGCCAGGTACTCTTCCGACTGGCCGTGAAAGCGCTTCAATAGCGCCGGTGAATTTGCATCCGCACCCGAAGCAGACAATTTAACCACATGGGAAACATTATTTTTTTTCGCAAGGTCTACAAACCGTTTTTCATTTTCCAGCTGCGCTTCGATATTGGGCATCAGCATAAAGGCCTTGTCGACACCTGCCAGGGCGTTTTCAAGTGATGCCTCATCTTCAAAATCACCCTGCACGATCTCAAATTCCGGGTTTGAAAATTGTTTCACTTTATCCAGGTCGCGTACCAATGCGCGCAGCGGGACTTTTTTTTTCAACAAAGCGCGTAATACACCTGAACCGGTTTTACCGGTGATGCCTGTGAGTAATATCATGTCTGGTTCACCTTTCTTCTAACAAAAAACCCCTTAAGCGATTGAAGTCAGCAGGCATCACCGTACTCAAGACCCGCTTTTGAGCCACCGCCTGCAGCGCCGGTGGTAGTGCTATCGGGCGTTGTAACGCCAACTCCAGGGTCTGTTTGAACTTGGCCGGGTGGGCGGTACACAGAAAAACCCCACACTCGCTCCCGGCCCGGTTATCGGCCAGCGCCTTCCACGCCAATGCGCTGTGCGGGTCTGCCAGGTAGCCCATGGCATCGAGTTCACGTATGGCGTCCAGTGTTTCGGCATCGCTGACCGAAACAGACAACAACAGGTTTTTCAGCACCAGGCCATGGCGTTTTTCAAGTTCGAGCACACGTGGAAAATTATTTGGCAACGAGATATCCATGGCGTTGGTCAGGGTAGCAACCGTTGGGTGTGGATCCCAGTGACCGGAACGCAGAAATCTCGGTACGGTGTCGTTGCGGTTGGTCGCAGCTAGCATACGTTTGACCGGCAAACCGATGGCGTGCGCCAGCAGGCCAGCCGTCACATTGCCGAAATTCCCGCTCGGTACGCAAAAAACCGGCTCGCTGCCACGTGGCAGACGGGCGACCGCCTCGAAGTAATAGCAGACCTGTGCAAGCAAACGCGCCACATTGATCGAGTTGGCTGAATTGAGGCCTGTCCCGGTAACAAGCTGTGGGTCATCGAAGGACTGTTTTACCAAACGCTGGCAGGCATCAAAATCATCCTCGATCGCGATCGTTCTGATATTGCCGCCAAGCGTACAAAACAACTTCTCCTGCAACGACGTTACCTTACCCTGTGGATAGAGTACCACCACGTCAATATCAGGCTGGCCATAAAACGCCTGCGCGACCGCGGCACCGGTATCACCGGATGTGGCCGTCAGTATGGTCACGTGTCGGTGGTCACTGACCCTCGACAAACATTGCGCCATAAAGCGTGCGCCAAAATCCTTAAAGGCCAGCGAGGGGCCGTGGAAAAGTTCCAGTGCAAAGACCCCATCCGACACCGGCTTCAACTCCAGCGGGAAATCAAACGCAGCGGCAACGCATTCATGCAAGACGTCAGCCGCCATGGCCGGAGCAATGAGGTATTGCAGGATGGCGGTGCTACGACTGACAAAATCCATTTCCAGCAATGATTCAAGTGGCTCCAATGGCGCCAGTTGTTGTGGAAAAAACAGACCCTGATCACGCCCCAGGCCCAACACCAATGCCTGCTTAAAACTGAGCTGCTGTTCGGGGTGTTTGATGTTGATGTAGCGCATTCGTTATATCTGCCTTGCACCCGCCAGGTCGGCCCGGCATATGTGCACGAAACCATCTGCATTTTGCAGGTAATGTTGGTGTAACCAACTCGCGGCTGTCCGCGCGATGTGACTGTCGTCTGCGATACTAAACACAGTCGGCCCGGAACCGGATATCCCGGTGGCCAATACACCCATCTGTGCCAGTTCCTGCCTGGCGGTCTCAAAACCCGGCAACAGTTTCATACGGTAGGGTTCGGCCAGAAGGTCTACCAGGCAAGCTGCTGCTGCGTGCGCTTCACCCTTGTGCAAGAGGTGCACGAACAGGGCAAATTGTGCGCTCTGGGCAACCACCGTTTGGCGTGGATAGACCGGCGGCAGGACGTCCCTTGCAGCACGTGTGTCGAGACGACTTCCCGGCCAGGCCACCACCATTTGCCAGTGACCGGGCCAGGGCAAACCATATTGGCGTGTGGCGCCGGGAAAGCATAAACGCAAACCACCGAGCAGGCTGGGCGCGATATTATCGAGATGTGCCTCTCCACTGATATCACCCTCCATCTCCGCCATCAGGTGCAGCAGGGCCGGGCGGTCCAATGGTCGGTCAAAGTACTGGTTGAGCGCAACCAGGGCTGCAACGATCGAGCTGGCGCTTGAGCCCAGCCCGCTTCCGACCGGCAAACGCTTCTCCAACGTGATATTCACCGGATAAACACGGCTACCCAGTTCACCGACAATCTGCTGGAAACGACGGCACGAGGCGATTACGATGTTCTCTTCCTGATTTTGTGGCAATGCATGTGCAAAGCTACCATCAACATGCAGGGACCAGTCAGCCGGCCGCCCCTGTGTGATGCTGACACAGTCGCCAAGGAGGCTGCCGTCGAGCGGTGCGAGCGCCAGACCCAGGGCATCAAAGCCCACCGAGAGATTGCCGGAAGACGCCGGTGCGTATACCGTTATTTCATTCACAGGTCCAGGGGTCTCCAGGCAGTTCTCAACAAGTCACCAAAGACCCCGGCCGCAGTCACCTCTGCACCGGCACCATAACCGCGCAAAACCAACGGGATTGGCTGGTAATAATGTGTGTGCAATACCAGTGCGTTCTCGCCATCGCGGATGGAGCCCAGTGGTTGTTCCCGGGGTACCGCATCAATGCTGACACTACAACGGCCATTCTCTATCCGACCGACGTAGCGTAGCACACAGCCTTCGGCACGGGCTGCTGCGTTGCGTTGTGTAAACGTGTCGTCCAGCTTCCTCAGGTGAGCTATGAGCTCATCACGGGGCGTATCGGCAGCGAAACGGTCTTCAATAACTCCTTCGACTTCAATATCATCGAGCTCAAGCTCAAGACCAACCTCACGTGCAACGATCAATAATTTGCGTGCCACGTCCATACCTGAAAGGTCATCACGTGGATCCGGTTCGGTAAAGCCCAGTTGCATGGCCTTTTCCACGGCCTCAGAAAATGCGACACCATCTTCCAACAGACCGAATATCATCGATAAGGAGCCGGATAATATGCCGCCAAACGAAATCAGCGCATCACCAGAACGTATCAATGACTGCATCGTATCAATGACCGGTAAACCTGCACCTACGTTGGTCTCATACATGAATTTACGAAAATGGCGGGTCGCCGTTTCACGCATTTCCCGGTAATAGGCCATACTGGAAGTATTGGCCTTCTTATTGGCTGCCACGACATTGAAGCCATTGGCAAGAAAATTTACATATTCGCCTGCCAGACCAGCGTCCGTGGTGCAGTCAACGATCGTGGGGTTGAGCAAACCCAGTTGTTTACGTATGGCGATAACATCCGCCACTGTCCAGGGTTTGCCATCTTCCTCCAGCGCCTTTTGCCAGTGGTGCAGATCGATCAGATCGTGACCGATGAGCAGTTTGCGGCTGTTGGCGATAGCCCGCACATGCAATGCCCGGTGATCGGTGGTCAGCACATCTTCCTGGCTGAGAAACTGCTGTAACAGCACCGAACCTACATAGCCGCAACCGAGCAGGATGACATCCATGTGACTGGTGTGACTGAAAAACGCAGTGTGACAGGCACGCAACGCGCCCTCAGCCGCCTGACTCTTTACCACCACCGAGATTGCGCACTCGTTGGATCCCTGTGCGATCACCTCCACATTCACACCGGCTGCTGAAATAGCATTTAAAAACCGTGCGGCGATACCACGATAGCGTTTCATGCCATCACCGACCAGCGTGATCACCGAGCGCTGATCCAGCACCGAAATATCGGTAATCAGGCCATGCAACAACTCGAAATGAAAGGCCTCAGTCAGTGCAGTGCGGGCCTGTTTTGCCTCACTGGTTCGCACGCACAGGGTGATGCTATATTCAGACGAAGACTGTACGATCAATAATACCGAAATGGACTTGCTGGCGAGCGCCTCCATGACACGTCGTGCAACCCCGACGCGTCCACGCATGCCACCGCCCTGCAGTGTGATCGCGGCCACCTCATTCAGGTGCGAAATGCCCCGGACAACCGCCCGCTTTTCGGTGCCGGCATGGATCAGCGTGCCGGGCAGTTCGGGGTGAAAAGTGTTCCTGATGCTACAGGGAATAGCGGCACTCATCAATGGCGCGAGCGCCTTGGAACTGAGTACCTTGGCGCCAAAGAACGACAACTCCATGGCCTCTTCATAGCTGGCTTCATCGAGACACCTGGCGCTGGCGACAATACGTGGGTCAGCCGTGAAAAAGCCATTAACATCTTTCCATATTTCGCATTTGTGCGCCCCCAGGGCCGCTGCCACCGCCGCTGCTGAATAGTCAGAGCCATTGCGGCCAAGCAACTGAACCCGGCCGGACGCATTGCGCCCATAAAACCCGGGTAAAATCAGGATGCGGGTCGTCTCATCAAACGCCTTTTTCAACAACGGTGCAGCGGCTTCGATATCCACCAGGCTGTCAACATAATTATCATTGGCCAACGGCAGCACATTGGTATCAGACCAACGTGCCTGCTCGCCCTGCTTCCGCAAAAGATCACTCATGAGACGAGAGCTGAAACCCTCCCCGCTTGCAAGGATTTCTGCGTGAACCTCGCGTGGACATTGCTCGAGCAAGGATACGCCTTCCAGTCTTGAAACCAGTCTTTGCTGCTGCTGCTCCAAAAATGTCTGAGCCAGTGCATTATCTGCATCCTGTACCTGCAATTCTTCCAGAATGGCTCTCTGCCGGCCATAAGCGTCCTTTAATGACGCTTTGAATTCCTCACCTTTAACAGCTGCTGCAACCGCGTTTTCGAGCAGGTCCGTGACACCATATACGGCCGACAAAATAACCGCGACGCGTTCATTCCTGGCAGCGTTAGTGATGATCCCTGCTGCTGCCAGAAAACCCTGGGTGTCAGCCAGTGAAGAGCCTCCGAATTTCTGTATCAACATGGCTGTTTCCCCGCCCTGGCTTTGTCCCCCGTTTGCTCAGTGCCTTCTGCGTACGCGGCCTGGTGGACCGACCGTACAGCACGCCCGGAGGGATCATCCATTTCCTGCAGGCTGCTGTCCCACAACACCGCCTCGGGTGTACTACAGGCTATCGACGGACCGCCGGGCACCGTTTCAATGGCACTGGTGAGAGGAAAGTGCCGTTCGAACATACGCCGGAAAAGGTAAGCCTCCTTGCTTTGCGGTGTATTGAAAGGAAACCGCCGGGCTGCATTTGTCAACTGCTGGTCACTAATCTGGCTCTCTGCAAAATCACGCAGTCTGTCAATCCAGCTATAACCTACACCATCGGAAAATTGTTCCTTTTGCCGCCAGGCGATTTCATCTGGCAACAAATGGGCGAAACATTCACGCAAAATCTGTTTTTCCATTTTGCCCGCAGTGACCATTTTGTCAGCAGGATTGATTGACATGGCAACATCCAGGAACTCACGATCCAGAAATGGTACACGGGCCTCGACACCCCAGGCAGCCATGGCCTTGTTGGCCCGCAGACAGTCGTAGCTATGCAGACGGGACAATTTACGTAGGGTTTCTTCGTGGAAGGCCCGCGCATTCGGCGCCTTGTGAAAGTATAAATATCCACCGAAAACCTCATCCGCACCCTCACCTGAGAGTACCATCTTGATACCCATCGCACGTATTTTTCGGGCCAGAAGATACATTGGCGTGGCGGCCCGTATGCTGGTGACATCATAGGTTTCAAGGTGATAAATCACCTCGTCCAAAGCATCCAGACCCTCTTGTAGGGTAAAGGTAAAACCGTGGTGCACGGTACCAATGTGCGCGGCCACTTTTTCCGCCGCGGCCAGGTCCGGTGAGCCTTCAAGGCCAACAGCAAATGAATGAAGACGTGGCCACCAGGCCGGGCTGCGTTCGCGATCCTCGACCCGTTGCCTGGCGTGTTTTTGCGTAATCGCGGCAATGATTGATGAATCCAGTCCTCCTGACAGCAAAACGCCGTAGGGCACGTCGGTCATGAGATGGCTGATGACTGATTTTTCCAGTGCATCGGTGAGTACCGTTTTGTCCGTCACGGCGTTCTCAACCGCAGTAAAATCCTGCCAGGGTCTTTTGTAGTACGCGGCCGGTTCTTTATCTCCGCTCAACCAGTAATGACCGGGCGGAAACTCCGCTACCACGTTGCACACATCCATCAGGGCTTTCATTTCCGATGCCACATACAACTGTTGCGCTTCATCAAAGCCGTAATAAAGTGGCATGATGCCGATTGGGTCACGTGCAATCAGGTAACGCCCCGCCGCCTCATCATAAAGAACAAAAGCAAACATGCCCTTAAGGTCATTGAGAAACCCGGCACCTTTTTCCAGGTACAAAGGCAGAATGATTTCGCAATCAGACTCGGTGGCAAATGGATAGGGGTGTGCCAGGGTCTTGCGTAGTTCGCGGTGGTTGTAGATTTCACCATTGACCGCCAGTCCTTGCTGACCACCCGGTGTTAACAAAGGCTGCGCACCCGTATTGACATCGACGATAGCCAGTCGTTCATGGGCCAGTACTGCGTCAGCAAATACACTGACTCCACTCCAGTCCGGGCCACGGTGACGCAACAGACGTGACTGGCGCAACGCCAGTTGACGCAGTGCGCCGGAATCCCCGCTGATATCGAGTATTGAAAATATTGAACACATAACAAAATCCCTGAGAGCAAACTTCAAATTGCATGATACTCACGCTCGCCGCTGCATGGAACCACCAAACAGCCCGTCAGACATATTTATTTAACCCGTATATCTCACCAGCTTCCCTCGACCCATAGCTACGGCTATTGGTCTCCTTTCGACGGTCGTTTTTTTTGCTCGAGGGCGGGCTACCACATGCGGCTTTGAAGTTCTTCCAGGGCTGCACTACCCGGGTTAAGTGTGTCAAACCCGATATCCTTCAACGGCGTTGGGGTGGTTCGATAAATTTTGTGCATGTCCGGCAGGTCTTCATTGATGAACAATAGTCCGGTGACCACCTCACCACGGGCGCGATGCTGTTCCAGGTAGCGCATCACCTTGCTGCGGTTGGTCGGGTCGTAACCACTATCAGCCTTCTTGAGAAGAACTTTTGAGCCGTCATGTAATTCCACCACTGTGCTTTCACCCTCGGCATAGGTCGCCTTGATTTCATCTGCGGGCGGGACAAAGTCGGTTTGCGAGGCCGGTCGGTAATGTTCACGTGTATAAACATAGCTCTTGGTTGAGCCGACGTGATTATTAAATGTCACACAAGGTGACACTACATCCACCACCGCACAGCCCGGGTGGGTGATACCTGCCTTGATCAGGGTAACCAATTGTTCGCGGTCGCCCGAAAAGCTGCGCGCCACAAAACTGCCCCCCATGGAAATTGCCGTAGATACCGACTCGATATTCTTCCACTGGTTTACGGCCCCACGCTTAGACTTGCTGCCCTTGTCTGAAGCGGCTGAAAACTGTCCCTTGGTTAAGCCATATACTCCATTATTTTCAATAATATAGAGCATATTGATGTTTCGCCTGACGGCATGACCGAATTGACCAAAACCGATAGACAGAGAGTCACCATCGCCGGAAACCCCTATACAGACCAGGTCACGGTTACCCGCCAGCGCCCCGGTGGCAACCGACGGCATACGGCCATGCACCGAATTAAAGCCATGCGCACCGGCAATAAAATACGCCGGTGTTTTTGAAGAGCAGCCGATACCGGACAGTTTGATTACCTTTTCAGGTGGGATGGATAATTCCCAGAAAGCCCGCACGATGGCAGCGGTAATGGAATCGTGCCCACAACCAGCACACAGCGTTGACAATACCCCCTCATAATCCCGCTTGAGTAAACCAATTTCGTTGGTCTCCCGCCATGGAAGATCGATAATTGGTTTGGCTATATAGGTCATGCTTGCGCCTCCGCCTGTACATGTTTACATAAACTCTCCACCACAAAACGGCTGGGCAACGGCATGCCATTGTAATGCAGGATCGGCACCAGTTTGGCTGCATCGGTGTTGGTTTCAAGTATCAACAAGGAACGCAGTTGTGCATCGCGGTTCTGTTCCACCACAAATAACGTATCGTGTGTTTCAATAAAGTCCTTAACTTCGTCATTAAACGGAAATGCCCGCACCCGCATGTAATCGGCATGAATACCGTCGGTCTCAAGTTCATCCAGCGCTTCGAGCACCGCGTAGTCAGAACTGCCATAGGCGATAATGCCGATACCGGTTGTCTCAGATGCGGGTTTCAACACTGGACGCGGCACGATGGTTTTGGCTGTTTCCCACTTGATGAGCAAACGGTCAACGACATCCTTATAGTCATCGCTGTCTTCAGTATAATGGCCATAGCGGTCGTGTCCTGAACCACGTACGAAATAGGCCCCCTTGGGGTGTTCGCCCGGGTAGGTACGGGCGGTAATTCCATCGCCATCGACATCCACGAAGCGATAGAATTTCTCGAGCTTTTCAACCTCCCCGGCACGCAGGACCTTACCACGGTCGGGTTGGTAACTGTCGTCCCATACAAGCTTTGGTATCATCCAGTCATTCATCCCGATATCAAGATCGGAGAGTACAAAAACAGGTGTTTGCAGACGCTCAGCCAGATCAAAAGCTTCTACGGTTAATTCAAAGCACTCACTTGGGTTGGCGGGTAATAACAAGGGGTGCCGGGTATCACCGTGGGAAGCAAATGCACACAGCATGATGTCACACTGTTGCGTACGTGTCGGCATACCGGTAGACGGGCCGACACGTTGGACATCGATAAATACCGACGGTATTTCGGCGTAATATCCAAAGCCTATGAACTCAGTCATCAGTGAAATACCGGGGCCCGAAGTCGGTGTGAATGCCCTTGCCCCCACCCAATTGGCACCCAATACCATACCCGCGGCTGCAAGTTCGTCTTCGGCCTGCACAATACAGTAATTTTTGCCACCGCCCTCGAGGTCCATGCGAAACATTTTGCAATAGTGCTTGAAACTGTCCATCAACGACGTGGAGGGTGTGATCGGATACCAGGCACCGACCGTAGCGCCGGCGTAAACACAGCCCAACCCGGCAGCCGCATTGCCATCGATCAGAATATTGTCCTTGTTATCACCCATCACCTCGGCACGTACCGGTAACGGACAGGAGAAGTTCTCCCGCGCATAGTTGTAGCCCAGCTCGAGTGCCCGCAGATTACTTTCCACGAGCTTTGGCTTACTGGCAAACGTTTCCTCCAGCAAGCTATGCATCGCCGCTGGATCAATGTCCATTAACGCCGAAAGCACCCCGGCATAGGCCACATTTTTCATTAGAATCCGAACCCGGGCACCCTGGAAGTTTTCATTGCAAAGCTTGGCCAACGGCACACCAAACACGGTGATGTCATGACGGCTCAGTTGGTTTTCGCGCGGCCAGGTTGAATCATAGACAAGGAAACCACCGCTACTAACCTCCTGCAGGTCTTTCTCATAGGTCTGGACATTCATGGCCACCATGACATCGGCGCGGCCGGAACGGGACATGTAACCGTGCTTGCTGGCTCGTATTTCATACCAGGTTGGCAGGCCCTGGATATTTGACGGAAAAAGATTCTTGCCGGTCACAGGTATGCCCATGCGAAACAGCACCCTCATCAACAAGCCGTTGGCACTGGCCGAACCAGTGCCATTGACCGTGGCGATTTTCAGGACAAAATCATTGACCCGGCTCATGGCTTGTTTCCGTTGTAGTCACGCACTTGCGGGAGTTTGAACAGGGATTTTTGCATGTCCCAGGCAGCGGTGGGACAGCGTTCAGCGCAAAGCCCGCAATGTATGCACAGGTTTTCATCCTTGACCATTACGCCAGCGGTCTGTTTAAGAGTCCCGGAAACAAACAAGGGCTGCTCCTTTTCCCGTCGCGGTGCACGCAGACGAGTGACAAGGTCGTCTTCTCCTGCATTGGCCGTAATGGTCAGGCACTGCGTTGGACAAATATCAAGACAAGCATCACATTCAATACACAAGGAATCAACAAATACCGTCTGGATGTCACAGTTCAGACAGCGTTCAACCTCGCGCTGGACCTGGTCTGGCGTAAAACCCAACTCAACCTCTGTGGTCAAATCCTTGAAGCGTTGTGACAACTCCACGTGTTGCATCTTGCGCCGTGCCGCCGGGTCAAAATTATTGGAATAACTCCACTCATGGATACCCATCTTTCGGCTGCCAAGGTTCATCATGACCGGCAATCGTTCACTCACATCCTCGCCCCGGCAATGCCGGTGGATTGAAATGGCTGCCTGATGCCCTTGCTCTACCGCCCAGATAATATTTTTTGGGCCGAAGGCTGCATCACCGCCAAAAAACACCCCCTTGCGGGTTGATTCAAACGTGGTTGCATCGACCAACGGCACATCCCAGTCATCAAATTCAATACCCAGGTCACGCTCAATCCACGGAAACGAATTCTCCTGACCGATGGCCAAAACGACGTCATCGCAAGGTATCACCACCTCACCGGTCGACCACTGGTTGACGATACGACCGTTTTCAATCTCATACTCAAGTTGTTCAAACTTCATACCCCTCAGACGACCGTCTTCAATCAGGAACTCCCGGGGGGCGTGATTAACAATGATTTCGACATTTTCTTCTTCAGCGTCTTCCAGCTCCCACTCCGACGCTTTGAAAAAGTGACGTGGTTTACGCGCCATTACCTTGACATTTTCAGCGCCGAGACGCAACGAGGTTCGGCAACAATCCATGGCGGTATTGCCAACACCGATAATTAATACCCGCTTGCCAACGGTATCACGGTGTCCAAAGGCAACAGACTCCAACCATGAGATACCGATATGTATATTGGCTGCACCCTGCTCGCGGCCCGGCAGCTTCAGCTCTTTACCCCTGGGTGCACCACTGCCGATGAAGACCGCATCATAACCCTGGCCCAACAAGTCCCGCAGGCTTTTTACCGGGTGATTCAGACGCAGATCAGCACCCATGTCGATAATGTAAGCAATTTCCTCATCGAGCACATTTTCCGGTAAACGAAACGAGGGAATATTGGAACGCATCAGACCGCCCGGTTCGGCCAATGCCTCAAAAATCGTGCATTCGTAACCCGCTGGCATCAGGTCGTTGACGACTGCCAGCGAGGCACAACCTGCACCGACCAAAGCTATTTTCTTACCATTTTTGGTTTCTGGTATGATGGGTAGTCGCTCGCTGATGTCTTCACGGTGGTCTGCACAAACACGTTTCAATCGACATATCGCGACGGGTTCCTGGTTGGTGCGTCCACGCCGACAGGCGGGCTCGCAGGGACGATCACACACACGTCCCAGGATACCGGGAAAAACGTTGCTTTCGCGGTTCAACATATAGGCTTGTGTGAATTTTCCCTGGGCAATTTTCCGGATGTACGCCGGTACATCGGTGTGCGCCGGGCACGCCCACTGGCAATCTACTACTTTATGGAAGTAATCCGGGTTATTGGTATTGGTGGGCTTCATCCGAGCAAAAGTGCCATGTTGTTCCTTTCATTTTCTCATGTACGCCAGACCCTTTATGAACCTGAGCTATACGAATAAGGCGCAAGGATACTAGTTTTACAGGGGCAAATCACGCTTGAGTTTCTGTCGCACGATGGGTGGACAAAAGCCACTGGCCTGACCCGCCTGAATTTAATGCGCTAATGCCGTCTTCAGTGACTCGATGAGACGTGTGATTTCTTCTGCACTGGTGTAATGCACAAAAGATGTACGCACGACCCCCTGATCCAGCGGTATACCCAGTGCCTCTATTAACCGATACGCGTAGCAATGGCCTGTGCCGACACCGATATTCTGAGCTGCCAAATGCGCCGCAATCGTGGCAGGTTCGCGACCGTCGACGGTAAACGACACCGTCGGCGCGCGGTTTTGCGTGTGTGCTTTGCCAATGAGCCGAACCCCGGGGTGCTGCGCAAGAAAACCCAGCAACGGTTCAAGGTGGGCATGTTCCGTTTGCTGGAGCAGGCGTGAGATGGTTGCGGTTTTTTCGGTTGCAGATACTTCACTGGTATCAAAATGCCGGGCATGGAGCGCTTCGAAGTAATCGATGACACCATTGACCGTTGCAATTTGTGCATGGTCAGGACCGGCAGGTGTGAAGCGGTCTGTGGTGTGGGCTGCATTGAAAAAATGTCCCTGATTTGGCAATTGTTCATTGACCGATTTACGCATCACCATGACGCCCTGGTGCGGACCATAGACCTTGTACAGGGAAAACAGGTAAATATCGGCGGCGAGTGCCGAAACATTCGGCAGACCGTGTCCCGCATATGACACGCCATCAACAATGGCGATAGCGCCTGCGGCATGAACCTTATCAACCCAGTGACGAACCGGGTTGACACTGCCAACGATATTCGAACAATGGGTAAATGCGACCACCCGGGTGCGTGCGCTCAGCAGATTCTCCAAACCCGCTGATTCCAGCTCGGCGGTTTGTGGATTGATTCGCCACTCACGGATCACAATGCCATTGGCTTCCAACCTGCGCCAGGCTCCGATATTGGCTTCGTGGTCCTGGTTGGTGACGATAACTTCATCACCGGGCACAAGGTATTGACGTAGTGCCTGTGCAAGCACATAGGTGTTTTGTGAGGTGGACGGACCAAAATGAACTTCATCTGTCGCCACGTTGAGCCACCGCGCCATGCGCCGCCTCGCCCGGTCCATTTGCTCACCCGCTTTTTTTGAAGACGCGAAGACATGGTAGGGCTGCACCTTGGTTGCACGGTAATAACGGTTGAGCAGGTCGACTACCTGGCAACAGGCATATGAACCACCAGCATTCTCGAAATGCGCAAAGCCCTGTAATGAAGGCTCTCGGAATGCGGGGAATTGGCTACGGACAAAGTTGATATCAAGTTTTGGCATGAACTTATATGTCTGATCGTAAACGGTCATATAACCTTAAACGGTTGAAATGTGTGTACCTCACAAATTTTTCTCAATACGCTTACAGATGACCGGCAACACCGTTTTGTTTTATACACCAGCCATAGTTACAAGTTTAATTTCCAGGTATTCATCAATACCGTATTTTGAACCTTCACGACCGTTACCTGATTCCTTTACACCGCCAAATGGAACCACCTCATTGGTAAAAACACCCTCATTGACACAGACCATGCCATATTCCAGACCCTCGGCAACCCGCCACACCCGGCCCAGGTCACGAGCGTAGAAGTAGGAAGCCAGCCCGTATTCGGTCGCATTGGCCAGGCCGATCACTTCCTGTTCCTCTTTGAAGCGGAACACCGGCGCGACCGGTCCGAAAATCTCTTCGCGTGCAAACGCCATTGTGGCAGTAACATCTTTAACCACCGTCGGTGTATAAAAACGACCGCCCAGTGCATGCCTGTGGCCCCCTTCGACCAGGGCAGCACCTTTTTCCAGCGAGTCCGCCAGTAACTGTTCGACCTTGTCCACCGCGCTATTGGTAATCAACGGTCCAACATTGACACCAGCTTCTTCACCCCGGCCAACTTTTAGACCACGCACCGCCACCGTGAACTTTTCTACAAATTCGTCATAGACGGCATCCTGTACATAAAACCGGTTGGCACAGACACAGGTTTGACCGGCATTGCGGTACTTGGAAGCTATGGCACCCCTGACTGCGGCATCAATATCTGCATCATCAAACACGATAAATGGCGCGTTACCACCTAGCTCCATGGATACCTTCTTGACTGTTGATGCACATTGACGGATCAACTGCTTGCCAACATCGGTTGATCCCGTAAAAGAAAATTTCCGCACGATTGGGTTTTCAGTCAGTTCCAGACCGACATCCCTGGAATGGGTTGTCGTTACGATATTGAATACACCATCAGGAATACCCGCCTGTTCCGCCAATTTGGCCAAAGCCAATGCAGACAGGGGTGTTTCCGAGGCTGGTTTGATTACAACCGTACAACCCGCAGCCAGCGCCGGCGCCGCTTTACGGGTAATCATGGCGCTCGGAAAGTTCCAGGGTGTGATACAGGACACCACACCAACCGGTTGCCTGATGACGACAAGTCGCCGGTCGCTCATGGGTGACGGGATGGTGTCACCGTAAACACGTTTGGCCTCTTCAGCGAACCATTCAACAAATGAGGCGCCATAAAGGATTTCACCGCTTGCCTCCGCCAATGGCTTACCCTGTTCGGCGGTCATGATTTTCGCCAGATCATCCTTGTTTTCCACCATCAGATCAAACCAACGGCGCAATATCACTGAACGTTCTTTGGCGGTCCTGTTACGCCATTCCGGCCAGGCTGCATCGGCCGCCTCTATGGCACGCCGGGTTTCGGCAACACCCTGGTTAGGCACTGCAGACAGCAGTTGACCGTCCGCGGGGTTGCTGACCATAAATGTGGTGCCATCATCAGCATCAACCCATGCGCCATTGATATAAGCTTTTGACCTGCACAAGGCGGGCTTGTCCAACCCGATTAAGACCTCTTTTGTATCCTGCATTTCCTATTGTTCCGTTACGTTCAAGAAGGGTCGATACATTCCGACTTTTGTCCATCAATGTCAACACCTAGTGTCATGTCAAGCCTATAGTGTAACCGCCCATTTTGGGGCTGGCTGGGTACTCAACCATCCGCGCCTGTACTGAGTAACAGGTCAAGTTTATTATGATAGCGTTTTTTGTCGGGACCCATACTGGCGACCTCTTCTGCTTTTTCCATCCAGTGTTGCGCGGCCCCTTTATCACCACTATTTAAGTAACTGAGACTTAGAAGAAAATAGAATGTGTCTTCGTTTTTGTTTTTATTGATGGCATACTCGAGGTGTTCAATGGCAGTCTTGTAGTCACCCTCATCAAATGCCTCGCGTGCAAGCTGATAACGGTAATAAGGATTTTGCCGGCGGTGCGCTCTAACGCGGGACCGGTATTGCTCAGCCAGTTCAGTGCGACCATTCTGCTCATAAAGACCTGCCAGGTTGCTCATAGCCACAAGGTTGCCACCATCGACCGCCAGAGCTTGCAGGTACGCCGCTTCAGCGTAGTTGGCAAAACCACCCCGGCTGTCAAGAACGCCAAGGTTGATCCAGGCCGGATCGAACGTTTTGTCCTGCCCGATG
>CAZYVH010000060.1:0-18926 GCA_964650905.1 uncultured Wenzhouxiangellaceae bacterium
GCCGAGATGTCAAACCAGTGTGCGGTCGCAAGTTGATTGGCCGACCAGCGGGTGATGGGTGGTTCGGTCTTCAGCCCGAGCAGTCGCCAGGTGGTTTCCATGACTGCACCGGCCGTCACCGCAAGCGCTGGTGAAATGGCCTGGATGTCCACCTCGATACCGGCTGCATTGAGCAGGCCCGTGATAACATCCCCCTGGCTTCTTGGTTCGTCATTGGAAATGAAATAAGTCTTGGCACCGACAACTTCCGGATTGGTCCCGAGTTTGTCCAGCGCCAGCAAATGGGCCCTGGCGGCATTTTCCACGTAGACGGTATCGATCAGCTTGTTTGGCCCCGGCAACTTCAGGTGGCCACTTTTTGCGCGCTGTAAAAGGCGTGGCAGCAGGTGGTTGTCCCCTGGCCCCCATATCAGGTGCGGACGCAGGGAGACTGTGTGCAGGGAGGGGCCATCGGCAGCCATCACCGCCTGTTCCGCGAGCGCCTTGCTGGCTGGGTAGTGGGCTCCAAAATGCTGCGCATAAGGCAGGCTTTCATCACCGCCCTCGATGTCACCACCCGCGTGGACCACGCTGGGCGATGAGGTGAATACCAGCTTGTCCACCGTATTTTTACGACAGGCCGCGATCACGTTTTGAGTGCCGCTTATATTGGTGTTGAAGTAATCATCCCGGCTACCCCAGGCACCTGCCTTACCGGCTGTGTGGATGACGGCATTGCTCCCCCGCAGTGTGTCGTTAAGACGTGTGGAATCCGTGACACTTGCTGTCACCACGCTGGCACCGAGCGTCTCAAGCTGCGCATTGGCACTGCGCTGGTAGGCGATGACCTCATCACCACGCGCCAGCAACTGACGGCAGATCGCGCTGCCGAGGAAACCGCCGCCACCTGTAACAAGAACTTTAATTTAATGAGCCTCCTTAAGCTTTCCGGCAGCCCATACGGCCAGCTTTTCCCGGCCGATCTTGGCGTTGTGGCGGATGTCAACCGGGAAGGCTTTATGAAAAAGTATCTGCCGGACTTCATCGGTCAATGGATTATTACACCCGATCTGCAGCAGGTCGGTCCGGATACGTTCACGCCGGTGACGACCCGGTCTTCTCAGTAACTCGACACATAATACCGGTACCTGGTAACCGCGTGTGCCGATGCCCACAAGGGCGGTGCGCGCCACCTCGGGGTGGGTGTTGAACACGGCTTCGACCTGGTCCGCGTAGAGCGTCTGGTCTGTGGTCATGACCCTTTGGGATTTGCGGCCACAGTACCACAGCATACCCTCAGTATCGATATAACCGACATCGCCCATACGGTGCCAGATTTGCCCTTCATCATCGACTATCTTTGCAAGCCGGGATTGCTCATCACGCCGCCAGTAGGTATCGGTCGAGGTGGGGCCGTTGACGACGATTTCACCACTGACACCGACAGGTAACGCTACCGTGTCTGCAAATGATGGCAGCGAATGATCTGTCACCGCGATGATCCTGATCCGGTTGGGCGCCACCGGCCGGCCGATACAGATACCTTCACCTCTGGCGGTTCGACGTTCAATATCGGTATTCAATTGCCGGCCGGAAATATTGGCCACCGGCAGGCATTCGGTCGCGCCATAGGGTGTGAATACATCCGCCCCGTCCGGCAATGCCTTTTGAACACGGCGCAGTGTTGCGACTGGCATGGCGGCACCGGCCGATATGACACGCCGTACGCCTCGAAGTTTGATATTGTTGGCTTCGGTATAACGGCCCAGCACGTTGAGGAGCGCGGGTGAGCCAAAAATATTGGTCACCGAAAAACGTTCGATGGTTTTGACCAGCAGACGCGGGTCGGCTTTTGCCGGCCGGGTTGGATCCATCCACGGCACAACGGTGGTCATACCCATGGCCGGGTCGAATAGCGCAAAGGGTGGAAATGTCGGCAGGTCAACCTCGCCCGCATGGATATCAAAGGCGGCGCGGAGCATTGCCACCTGGGACATAAAGTGCCTGTGACGGTAAACCACACCCTTGGGAATACCGGTACTGCCTGATGTGAACAGGATGGCAGCCATTTCGCCTGCTTGTGTGTCGGTCAATACCGTACCCGTGCTTCTTTGCCCGAGTGTGCGGAGCTGCTTGGTATTCAATCCCCCCCAGCCAAGTTTTGGTCCTGAGGTCACGAGTTTTGCGCCCCTGGCCCAGCGCAAAACCTGGCGCGCAAGCTGCGCCTTGCCGACACCGATGAAAGCCTGGGGCGCGGCCTCAGCCAGGCAGGTTTTCAACACCCTGAGACCGATCCCAGGGTCGATCAGCACGGGTACCGCGCCGATTTTGAAAAGTGCGAAAAAAAGTGCGAAGAAATCCAGACCCGGTGTCAGCATCAATGCGCAGCGGGTACCGCGATCGATGCCATATTCGAGCAACCCGCGGGCGTAATCATCAGATAGCTCATGTAATGCCGAATAACTTGCGTCTTCATACTGGACACTGTCACCGCGTTTGGAAACGGGGTAGTGGATGGCAATATTATTGCCCTGTTGTGCTGCCTGTGTGGCCAGGGCTGCCGCGATGTTGCACGTTTTGATATTGCCTGTCTCGATGTTGTATACCTCAGGCATGGGCCTCAAAAAATTTGCAGATGACGTTGACGAGTCCCTGGCCGGCATCTTCCAACAGGTAGTGGCCGCAATCCGTGTAGCGGTGTACCTCGGCATCCGGAAAAAGTGCCTGCCAGCGTTGCAAAAAGTGCAGGTCGAAAACAAAATCCTGTTCACCCCAGGCCAACAGACAGGGTTTGTCTGCAAAATCCGGCAGGCACTCTTCTGTGGTCTTGACGATTGCATACGCTGGGTCGCCAGGCGCCAGCGGTATGTCCTGTACAAAACGCAGCGTTGCAATACGGTTACGCCACGAGTCATAAGGGCCGGTATAACCTTCACGCACCGCCTTGCTCACCGGTTTTCTGAAGGCCACCCGCGCGGCAATCCCCGAGAACGCATTCAGCCCCCGTACCAGCAATGGACCGAGGACGGGGCTGCGCGCCAGTTTCAGGGCAATCGGTAATTTTTTCTCCGGCGGCAAGGGGAAGGCTGCCGTATTGGTAATGACCATGCTGCTAACCGTATCCGGTTGTTTGGATGCCCAACCCAGACCGATCATGCCGCCCCAGTCGTGTAGCACCAGGTGTATGGCCGATGTTGGCGAGATGTGACTCACCAGTGCATCGAGGTCAGAAATCCTTTGCGCCAGGGTGTAGGAATAATCCTTGTCAGCAGGCTTGTCGGACAGACCGCAACCGATATGGTCCGGTACGATACAGCGGTAACGGTCACGTAAAGCAAGCACCAGCTTGCGGTAATAAAATGACCAGGTTGGATTGCCGTGCAGCATCAGTATGATGGGCGCTTGTGCAGGACCCTCATCCAGGAAATGCATACGCTGCCCGGCAATGTCGAGCCAGTTGGATTTAAACGGATAGAGTTTTAACGGAGCCTGGTACACGCCGGTGTGGGGGCTACCAGACAATCTCTGCCATGGAACAATTGAGACCTGAACCGATCCCCAACAGGGCCACGCGGTCACCGCGCTTGATTTTCCCCATGGCAACGGCCTTTGCCAGTGCAATGGGTACCGATGCCGGGCCGATGTTGCCCAGGTCGGGGTAAATTCTTTGCACCCTGTCCGTGTCCAGACCGAGCAATTTCATCAGGGATTCGGTATGCGATTTGCTTACCTGGTGAATGATGAACTGGTCCAGTTCCGCGACCACCCAGCCAAGCGCTTCGCGCGCAGCGGCAAACGTTTTGGTGGCCAGTTTAAGGCCTTCCGTTAATAATACCCTGGTGTCCGTGACCATGCGATCCATCTGTCCGTAACAGAGTTTATTAAATTCAGTTGCCGCACGGGTTACGCTGCCCCGGTAGGTATGGCCCTGTGGCACCAGGTCACGTCTTGACATGACCATGGCGGCCGCCCCCGAACCCAGTGTCAAAGAAGCAAATTCTGCGCGAAACTGTGCTTCCTTGACGTCTGGCTGTAACAGGCGATTGATCGTCGCCTCGGTGATCGGTCCACTGGACTCGCCATCGACAATCAGTGCGTAAGCAATTTCTCCGCGCTCCAGCATCCTGGCGGCGATATCCATGCCGTTCAGAAAAGCCAGGCAGGCGTTACCGATGTCAAAATTCAGACAGCTCTCATGCAGACCGAGATTACCGTGCACCAGACAGGCTGTCGACGGCTCCAGGTAATCCCGGCAAACCGAAGTGTTGATCAGCACACCGATCTCAGAGCGTTCGATACCGGCCTCTGAAATGGCTTCTTCAGCTGCCAGCGTGGCCGCATCGGAAGGCCGGGTACCGTTGTTCCAAAAGCGGCGGGCGTTGATACCGGATATCTCCTGTAACAGATTAGGTCGGATTCCCAGTCGTTTCATTGCCGGGCGCAATCGCTCACCTATTTGTTTCGAAGTCATCCGTATGGGTGCTTCAATGGCAGCAATTGATTGAATAACAACGTTTTTAAATTGCATTTCTGTCCGCAATGGTGAGGTATGAGCGCGGGTCTTGAGCGCGGAAAACGATCGTTGGTATTGTAGCTTATGCGTGTGATGGCGGCTACAGGGTTTCTTTGCTTACAAAACGTTTAGACTCAAGTTATTATTCTGGACAGGCGCGCCTATAAAGGCGTTGTAGTGGACAGGATGGTATGGGGACAAATGCAGGACAAATATTGGGGCCGGATTCTTTCAGCCCGCGTCAACTCCCGTTGCGGCACCTCGAGTGTCCAAAAGGTCATGCTGTGCACTTGTGGCACCTGGATCTTAATCACTTATCCAACCCGCTTGATCCGGACGCCAAAACCCGATCCAGTGATCTTCCTGTTCTTCAGCAACGTGCTGTCAGACGTTTTTATCTGCGTCTTCTACTCGGCGCGTACCTGGATTTACCCGGTAAAGACATTCACATCATCCGCAAGGTCAAGGGCAGACCGGAGTTGGGCTCAACGCAGGGAGGGGGGCAGATCAATTTCAGTGTGTCACGCAGTGCCGGCTGCTACCTGATCGGCATAAGCAGCGGGGCGCCCATCGGTGTGGACCTGGAAGTTGCCACGCGCCGTGCGGGCAGGCCGCTGGCCCTTGCCGAACGCTATCTGAGTGGTGTTGAAACAACGGCGTTGTCAAAACTTGAAGGTGATGAATTGCAACGCGCTTTCATGCACACCTGGTCATGCAACGAGGCTATCGTCAAGGCCATTGGTACGGGTATCGCCAACCAGTTGTACCGCTTCTCGGTGGATGTCAATCCGGCCAGGCCACCGGCGGTCCTGTCGATGCTGGATGATGACCCCGGCGCATGGAAACTGGCCACGGCGCAACCGGCAACGGATGCAATCGCTGCAGTTGCAGTGCGTCAACCGGGTGTGGTGCTCGAAGGGTTCAGCCTCGCATAGCGGTTAGTGCCTCACACGGATCAGGCTGGTCTTTTCAGGGTGCTTGCCTAGTCTGTTTTTATAGAATTCACGGATCAGTCTGAAGTCTGCCTCGATATCATCCCCCGGCATGAAAGCCCCACCAATACCCACCTGCTTGTGACCAAAATCCAGGTAGCCCATCACGATCGGAACCCCGGCGGCCTTGGCGATACGGTAAAAACCGGTCTTCCAGTGATCGGTTTTACTGCGTGTGCCCTCCGGGGCCAGCGCAAAAACAAGCCTGTCGGAGTTCTCGAACGCATCGGCAATTTGCCGTATCAGGTTCGCAGAGTAGCCGCGCCGGACCGGTTCACCACCAAGCGCCCGGAAAAACCAACCCCAGGGCCAGAAAAACAAGGTGTGTTTGCCGAAGTAGCGGACATTGAGTTGCATCGCCCAGTTGGCCAGGATGCCCAGTGGAAAATCCCAGTTGCTGGTATGTGGTGCGGCAATCACCACGTATTTGGCCGTGTCCGGATAGTCCGCGTGGAGCGTCCAGCCGAGGGTTTTGAGTATCCATTTGGACAAGCATGCAAGCATGTGCGGATTTTACGCCCAAAAACCCATGGATTCAGGCTTCAGACGGAAACTTGCCGACATCCTTCAAGGCCCAGAATTTAAGCAACAGGGTCGCACCCAACGCACACGTGGCGGAAAAAGTGAACGCATGGGTGGCGCTGAAATGCTGATAAATCTCGCCGAACACCACCGAGGCCGGTAACAACAAAATCCCCGTTGTGAGGTTGAACCAACCAAAAGCTGTACCGAGCATATCGGTGGGTGCGAGATCGGCAACCAGGGCTTTTTCCACACCTTCAGTGGCGGCCATAAACACACCATAGCAGGCAAAAAGTACCAGTAAAGCAGTTATTGAGCCGGGCTGTATGAATCCCAGTACCAGGTAGAATAAGCCGTAAACCAGCCAGCCACCGATGATCAGGCCAGCGCGCCCGATACGGTCTGACAACGACGACAGTGGTGTTGAGAGCAGCATGGCGACAAACGCGACCATTGCCCAGGCCAGTGGCACCTGTGCCTGCGACATACCCAGTTCACTGGCGCGCAAGAGCAGGAACATGTTGGAGGCATTGCCGAGGGTAAATATTGCCAGTACCACCAGGTAGCGTTTATACACCGGCGGCAATCCCGCCAAACGCCAACTGAACGGAACCCTTTTCAACACAGGCTTTTCCTCGATGGGTTCTTTTATCGACAACGCCAGTAATGTGCAGATGACGGCCGGGACCACTGCGATCAGGATAACCTCAGTGAGTGTCCAACCCAGACCCAGCAACAGAGCCGCTGCCAGCGGGCCTAACACGCCGCCGGCATTATCCATCGCCCGGTGTACCCCAAAGGCAAGACCGCGTGTTTCGTTTGTGACGCTGACCGCTATCAGTGCATCTCTGGGCGAACTGCGTAACCCTTTGCCAATCCGGTCGGCAAAACGTAGCGCCATCACGATCGGCCAGCTCGCAGCCAGGGCAATCAGGGGCCGGGCAAAACCGGCCAGGGAATAGCCACCGATAATCCACGGTCTGGCGATACGGGTACGGTCGAATATCACCCCGGAAAACAACTTGAGTAGGGCGGCCGTAGCTTCGGCAACACCTTCGATTGCACCCAGTGCACGTGGACCCGCCAACAGTACCGAGGCGAGATAAAGCGGCACCAGCGGGTAGATCATTTCCGATGCCGAATCATTGAACAGGCTGATTAAGCCGACCAGCCAGATGGTACGGGGCAGACTGGTCAGCTTATGGAAATAGCTGCTTTTCAAGAATCATCTCTCGGGTCCTGATGGATAATCACTTCAGCATTCGGCAGATATGCTTTGATTTCTGCCTCTACCTCATCAGCAATTTCATGCGCCTGGACCAGCAGCATGTTTTCGTCGAGTACGAGATGTAACTGTACAAAGCTGGTCTGGCCGGACTGGCGTGTGCGCATTTCATGGATAGCAGAGACCTCGGGGTGATGCATCGCGGTGGCGCGAATCTGTGTGAGAATGTCATCGGGTAATTGCCGGTCCATCAGGTGCTGGAACGCATCGTGGCCGATATGAAAGGCGCTGTAAAAAATGTAAAGGGCGACACCGATGGCAAAAACCGGGTCAGCCCACGTCCAGCCGAGCGAAGCAAGATACAGGGCCAGCAGGATGCTCATATTGGTCAAAAGGTCGGTCGCGTAATGCAGGGCATCCGCCCTGATCGCGGTGGATTGGGTTTTGTTGATCACATAACGCTGGATCACCAGCAATATGAGGGTCAGCACGATCGCCAGTACCATGACTGCGACACCGATACCGATCTGGTCCAGGACGTGCGGATAACGCAAACGGTCAATCGCGTGCAGCATCAGGAAGATGGCCGAGCCGGCGATGAATGCCGCCTGTGCCAGACCCGCCAGTGGTTCCGCCTTGCCGTGACCAAAACGGTGCTCCTTGTCAGCAGGTTGCAGCGAATAGCGGATGGCGAACAGGTTAATCAGGGAGGCAATGGAATCCATCACAGAATCCACCAGTGAGGCCAGCAGGCCGACGGAACCGGTCATGTACCAGGCCACCAGCTTGGCGACGATCAGGAAGCCGGCGGTTGCCACGGAAGCGATACTGGCGAGTTTCATCAACCGACCCGGGTTCGTTGGAGTTTTACCAGGCTCGTTTATCGTTGGCGTGCTTTTAATGGGTCCAGTCATAGGTTGCCTATAGGTTCCAAATAGCAGACTTGAATGTGCGTGCCCTGCATTATAACCACAGCTTTGATCAGACATAAGACACATAAAAACGTTGTATACTATGAACATATCATATATGATATAAAATATATCATATATAGAATTATATTAATCAATACTGAGGTATAAATATGATCACGAGCGGTCAGATCAGGGCAGCGCGTGCGCTCCTGAATATGGACCGAAAAACATTGGCGGAACACGCCGGTCTGTCTCTGCCGACGATCCAGCGTATGGAGTCAGCCGATGAGGTGGTTGGCGGTAACGTCGAATCATTGGTCAAGGTCGTTGAGGTCTTTCAAAACGCTGGTGTTGAGCTCATTGCGGAGAACTTTGTGAGCCAGTGCCATGGCCGTGGCGTCAGGTTCATCCAGGCGCAGACCACGCGTTGACATGTTGTTATTGGTATTATTGCTGTTGGCGCTCGGTACGGTGTTGTCCGGCGCGGTGCTTGCTGCATTCGCTGGTTACAAACGACCGCTGCTGGCGCATCGTCTCGGGCAGGCAGGCGCCGCCGCAGGTTGTCTGTTGGGACTGGTCGTGGCGGTACTCGCTATGCTCCATGGCGAGCCTGTGGAAATCGTTCTGCCATGGAACATGCCAGGTGGTAGCATCCACCTGGGCTTAGATGCCCTTTCCGCCTTCTTTTTGCTTCCCGTCTTTGGTCTGGGTCTGCTGTGCGCTATCTATGGCCGGCCCTACCTGCAACGACATGTTGGCCACGGTCACCCCGCTTCGCTGTGGCTACACTTCAGTCTGCTTATTTTCGGTATGGCCTGGGTGATCATCGCACGCGATGGCTTGATGTTTATGCTGGCCTGGGAAGTGATGGCGCTGGCGCCATTTTTTCTGGTGAATTACGAGGATAAAAAAGAATCTTCACGCCACGCCGCCTGGATCTATCTCATTGCCTCCCACCTGGGTGCTGTTTTTCTGCTGGTCATGTTCGTCACTTTGGCAACGCTGGCCGGGGGCTCCGATTTTGCCGGCTTTTCACCCGCACTGGCGGCACATCCGCAGTGGATCCCTGTCATTTTTATACTGGCATTGATCGGATTTGGTTCCAAAGCGGGCTTTGTACCGATGCATATCTGGTTGCCCGAAGCGCATCCGGCTGCACCCAGTCATGCATCAGCACTGATGAGTGGTGCAATGCTGAAAGTTGGCATCTATGGTTTGGTACGCATTTTGATGTTGCTGGGGCCGCCCTCTGCCTGGTGGGGCTGGGTGCTGATCAGCATCGGTGCGATGAGCGGTATCCTCGGTGTCGTTTTTGCCCTTGCACAGCACGATCTGAAACAGTTGCTGGCTTACCACAGCGTAGAGAATATCGGCATTATCGTGCTGGGCCTTGGCATCGGTACGCTGGGACTGGCGCTTGATCACCCCGTGATTGCCGTGCTCGGATTTACCGGTGGCCTGTTGCACGTACTCAACCACAGCATCTTCAAAGGGCTGTTGTTTCTCGGTGCTGGTGCAGTGCAAACACGTACACACACCCTGGCGATTGAATCCCTGGGTGGCTTACTCAAACAGATGCCAAAAAGCGGGTTGGCATTCCTGATCGGTGCGGCGGCCATCGTGGGACTGCCTCCTTTTAATGGCTTTGTCAGTGAATTTCTTATATTTATTGCCGGCTTTGGCGCGGTCGCGGAAACGGCCATTGAGATGTCCGCAGGTGGTGTCATGGTCCTGGCTGCATTGAGCCTGATCAGCGGACTGGCAGCAGCCTGTTTCGCCAAGGCCGTGGGGGTTGTTTACCTGGGTGAGCCACGATCCGCGGCGGCGGCAGCGGCCCGGGAAGTACCCGTTGACATGTTTGGGCCGATGCTGGTGCTTGCCGCTTTGTGCATTCTGCTGGGTTTGGCTGCACCTCTCATCATGTTGGCCATGGTAGTCCCGGTGGCCCAGGCAAGTGGCCTGGAAACAGGAATGGTTCATCTTGCGCTGTCGGATATAGGGCAGGTATTGATGATTGCGGTCATTGCATTTGTACTGGTGGCAGGACTGGCAAGCCTGCTCTGGCACTGGCGTAATCGCCACCTGGCAATAGCCGCTATACGACGCGGTCCAACCTGGGATTGTGGATTTGGACAGACCACGCCACGCATGCAGTATTCGGCCTCGTCATTTGCCGATCCACTCAACCGCCAATTTGGCAGTCTGGCGCATATTGAACGCCATACCGCGCATCCGGCCGGGTTGTTTCCGCGAACTTCAGCGAGTTTGGCAACCCACAGTACAGACCCCTTCCACCATCGACTGTTTGAACCCATTTTCTTGTGGTTAAAACAAATACTTGGCCGGGCAGAAATAATCCAGCGTGGGCATACGCATGTCTATGTACTGTATGTGGCGCTGGCCCTTTTACTGGCTATCGGTATTGTCGTAAATCTATGAATTTCATGACATATCAAGAACGCCAGGGCACTATCTGCAAATGAATATAGCTATGAATTCATCGCTTTCCTTGCTGCTACCACTGATGGCAATGCTTGGCGCACCCTTGCTGCACGGCATCATCGGCCGCACCCAGGCTTGGGTAGCGGGTCGCCAGGGGCCAGCGTTGTTGCAACCCTATTTTGATTTACGCAAACTCTTCATGCGCGGTGCCGTCTATAGTAATTGCAGTACCTGGGTGCTGCGCCTTGCGCCGGTAGTTGGACTGTCTGCACTCATCCTGGCATTGTGGATGATCCCGCTAGGCGGTGTTGCCGCGCCCGTTTCATTTAGCGGCGATGCCATCGTTATCGCCGGGTTATTGGGTTTAGGTGTTTTCCTCACCCTGTTGGCCGCACTTGATACCGGCTCGAGTTTTGAAGGAATGGGGGCAAGTCGTGAAGCACATTTCAGTGCGCTTGCAGAAGCCTCATTATTCCTCACCCTGGCGGCGCTGGTGCATTTAACGGGTAAAACATCCCTTTCCGCCGCTTACGCCTCAATTGACGCTGATTTATGGCGCCATGCGTTGCCGATGCTGGCCATGGTGGCTGTCTCCTTCCTGATTCTGACGTTGGTTGAGAATTCGCGCATGCCGGTAGATGATCCCAACACTCATCTGGAACTGACGATGATCCATGAGGTGATGGTGCTGGATAATACGGGTCCTGACCTGGGTTTCATTCTCTATGCTTCGTCACTCAAACTGTGGCTGCTGGGGTCACTCGTCGTCGGTATTGTTACCCCGGGGAATACGGGGAGTTTGTGGCTTGATGTGATCATCAGCTGGGCAGGGATGGGTGTGTTCGCAGTCATTATTGGGCTGCTCGGCGCATTGATGGCGCGCTTGCATTTGAACAACACCCCACCCTTGATTGTGGCTGCCGGGGCATTATCCGCCGTGGCTCTGATGATTGCAGCGCGCTGATGATCACAACTCACAAGCCATTTGCGCAGTTCCCTGCGGCATTAGTGCTGCTAACACAACAGAAGTCGAGGCAACACTAGTGGATACACTTTCCGGCCTGATTCAGGCTATCAGCATTCTGACAATTTTTGTGCTACTCGGCAGCACACGCGTCGCTACCTGTATCGGATGGCTGGCGTTGCAAGGCATTCTCATCGGGTCGATACCCGTGCTGTTGCTGGATACGCCGCTGGATTGGCACATGGAGCTGCTTATCGGCGCCAATGTTGCGCTCAAGGGATTTCTATTTCCATGGATGCTGCAAAGGTTAAGGGGGCGCGCGGGTTTTGAAAATGGCGTGGAGTCTTTTGTTGGCTTTGTCGGCTCCGTATTATTTGGTATTGCAGCGCTTGCTTTTGCCATCTGGTTAGCGAATCACATCAATACAGCCCTTTCCGGCCGCACATTTACCGTACTCGATATGGCCATTTTCATGATTCTGAATGGCCTGTTTTTGATGATCACCCGGCGCAAGGCCATTATGCAGGTATTGGGCTATCTGGTACTCGAGAATGGCATCTTTGTCTTTGGACTGAGTACTGTCACGATCGTACCGTTACTGGTGGAACTCGGAGTATTACTGGATGCCTTTGTGGCTGTATTTGTCATGGGTTTGGCCGTCTACCGGATAAACCGCGAGTTTTTCGATATTGATATTGACAAACTCGATTCGCTGCGTGGCTGATATGATTTCCGATTCACTGATTCTTTGGTTGTTACTGTTGTTGCCGATCTGCGGCGCCGTGGTATGCCTGATTACACCCAGAATAACCTATGGTATGACCATCGGTGTCAGCGCGCTACATGTGCTTCTGGCGCTCTTGGCCACGCGCAGGGTATTGGCATATGGTGCCATTTACGGCGCGGACAATTGGCTGTTTCTGGATGCCTTGTCCGTTTTTCACCTGATCGTGCTGGGTCTGGTGTATCTGTCGAGCTCTATTTTCGCGCGTATCTATTTTGCCAGTGAGCGTGGCCGACATCGTTTTACCCGACGGGTTGCCCGGCGGTTCGGCGCCTTGTGGCTGAGTGCACTCGGTGCCATGAGCCTGCTGTTAATCTCCAGCAATCTTGGCGTCATGTGGGTGGGGATGGAAAGCACGACCTTGCTGACCGCATTTCTGATTTCTCTGTTTGTGGATCGTTTATCGCTCGAAGCGATGTGGAAGTACCTCATTATATGTTCGGTCGGCATCGCCTTCGCCTTCATGGGCACACTGCTAGCCGCGGTCGCCGTGGAACACACTGCTGTGATGGGTGGCAGTGGCATGCTATGGACTGAATTATCTTTGCCTTCTGCCAAGTTTGATCCGGTATTGATCAAATTTGCCTTTGCCTTTTTGATGGTGGGCTATGGTGTCAAAGCGGGACTGGCACCCGTACATTCCTGGTTACCAGATGCCCACAGCCAGGCGCCCACACCGGTTTCCGCAATGTTTTCAGGTTTTATGCTGAACGCTGCACTGTACTGTATCCTGCGTTATATGCCCTTGTTGTCACACGCGGTTGGACCGGATTTTGCCCGTACCATGTTATTGATATTTGGGGGGCTTTCCATGCTCGTTTCGGCCGCCTTCATTGTCTTTCAGACTGATATCAAACGTCTGCTCGCCTACCATAGTGTTGAACATCTGGGTATCATCGCACTGGGCTACGGCCTCGGTCCGCTGGGGGCTTTTGCAGCCGTGTTTCACACTTTAAACCATGCTCTTTGTAAGGCATTGGCATTCTTTGCCGCAGGCCGGTTGGGGCAGCACTTCGGTACCCATGACATGGAAAAGATCCGGGGTGCAATACACGTGGACAGGCTTTGGAGCATGGCACTACTGGGCAGTATGCTGGCCCTGATTGGAGTCGCTCCATTTGCGATATTCATGAGCGAATATCAAATAGTGCGCGCCGCAATTGCCATGCACCAGTGGACGGTGCTGGCGATATTTGTGGTGTCTGGCAGTATCATTTTTATTTCCGCTTTACGGCATGTCATCGATATATTGTATGGTGCGCCATCGACTGAGCCTGTGCTCACCCAGGATGGGGCGGGGGCGAAAGGTACGGTGGGCATGATTCTTGGTCTGTTGTTACTGCTGGGTCTGTGGTTGCCATCGCCGTTGCTGGCCTTGATGCAACAGGCAGCAGCGGTTGTGGCCGGGTAGCTGCACATGAAAGTACAGGCCCTTAGCAGCAGGAATGGCGAAGCAGTAGCCTGGGCGGACATCCCTGACCTGGCTGTCGAGGAATTCCGGCAGTTCATTATAGAAGGTGTCAGAAACGCCAAGCGATTGCTGGCTCTGACCGGCATGCACAAGGATGGCGATGGAGTGGAGGTGCTGGCTGTGCTGGCTGATGATGGCGCAGGCAGGCTGGAATTGGTGGCAAGCCATATTGCTGGGGAATACCCCGCCATTACACCAGATTGTCCGCAAGCCCATTACTTCGAGCGTGAACTGTTTGAACAATGGGGTCTGTGCCCACGCGATCATCCGTGGTTAAAACCGCTGCGTTTTCCAGCGGGTAAAAATCAGGCGAGCATCGGTAATGTGAATTACTTCGATATCGAGAGCGAGGAAACACATATCGTCGCCGTGGGACCGATCCATGCGGGCATTATTGAGCCGGGACATTTTCACTTTTGCTGTCATGGTGAACAGATATTGCACTTGGAAATCTCGCTGGGTTACCAACATCGAGGTATTGAACGCGCCCTGATTGGTGGGCCAGACCGGCGCACCGTTCATTATATGGAAACGCTGGCTGGCGATACTTCAGTGGGTCATACATTGGCCTGTTGTCATGCCCTGGAAGCATTGATGGACATGGCGTGTACTTCTCAGGCAGTGCGCTTGCGGGCGATCGCGCTCGAGTTGGAGCGACTGGCCAATCATGTCGGCAACCTGGGAGGCATGAGTGCTGATGTGGGATTCTTACCCACGGCCTCCTTTTGTGGTGGCTTGCGTGGGGATTATCTCAACCTGACCGCCATGTTGTGTGGCAGCCGGCTTGGGCGTGGGCTCATCAGGCCGGGTGGTTTGGGTTTTGCTGTCGATACGAACACACTGAATGAATTGCGCCTGCGTCTTTCCGCCTTGCGTCAGTCCACCAAACGTGCGGTAGATTTACTCTGGTCCTCAGCCTCGGTGCGTGCCCGATTTAAGAACGCGGGTATGTTGACACAAGAACAAGCCCAGGTACTCGGTATGGTCGGCCCGGTAGCACGCGCCAGTGGTGTGGCACTGGATGTGCGCCACGACCATCCTTTAAAGGCAGGGCGTGATGAAGGCTTCAAAGTGACTCAAGTTGAACAAGAGGAAAGAGGCGATGTTTTTGCCCGTGCTCGTCAACGCTTATTCGAAATTGAGCAATCGCACCAACTATTGGACAGGTGGCTGGATAAAGCCCTGGCGTTAAACACGGAAGCTGACACGCAACCAGCGATATACGACGCGCTGTCCAATGCCCTGCCTGACCTGGCACCGGACCGGCTTGTCGTATCCTTGGTGGAAGGGTGGCGCGGGGAGATATGCCATATTGTGTCAACCAATGGCGTCGGCCATTTCCGGCGCTACAAGATCATCGATCCCTCGTTTCATAACTGGTATGGCATAACGCTTGCAATGCGCGGCCAACCGATTCTGGATTTTCCAGTGTGTAACAAGAGTTTTGATTTGTCCTATTGTGGTCATGATTTATGATTGATGTATTGATTACACGCCTGCGTCAAGGCCAACGCACTGTACCGTTTCCCGCCGACAATCCGCCCTTAGCCCTGCGTTTCCGTGGCTTACCGATGGTGGATTCTACGGCTTGTACTGAGGGCTGTGCGCAGTGTGCGGAAAGTTGTCCCACGGGCGCGATACATGTGGCACCGGAGATTGTAAATATTGATCTTGGCCGGTGCCTGTTTTGTACCGAATGTGAAAGAGCATGTCCAAATGGTACGCTTTCCTTCAGCCACAATCACCGCCTGGCCAGCACATCCCGTGACAGGCTACAGGTCGATGGCAGTGGCATTGCTCCTGGCATTGAACAGATCGCTGAATCATTACACCGCTTACTGGGGCGCTCTCTCAAGTTGCGCGAAGTCAGCGCAGGCGGTTGCAATGGCTGTGAAGCGGAGGCCAATGCGCTCGGCAATGTCATCTACGATGTTTCGCGCTTCGGTATAGAATTTACCGCCTCGCCACGTCATGCGGATGGCTTGTTTGTGACCGGCCCCGTCACCACAAATATGCGCGAAGCGCTATTGGCAGCTTATGCTGCTGTGGGTGATCCCAAGATCGTCATTGCAGCAGGTGCCTGCGCCATTTCTGGGGGGCCCTACATTGGCCATACCGAGGCCAACGATGGTATTGGCGATCTGATTCCTGTGGATTTATACATCCCGGGATGCCCACCCCATCCCTATACCCTGTTGGATGGCATCTATCACTTTCTGAAAGGTGCCAGTGTATCCCCAAGGTCGTGAGCACCATCGAGAGAAGGGGTCCGAAATAACACTTAATTCTGGGGAGGTGTCAGTATATGTCCGTTGTTCCGCATTCTTTCTGAAAAACCGATGTATCATAGTGCTTGTGAAACGCATTTTAAATTCTCTTTCAATCCGGCATTTGGTGATGGTGGCCAGCGTGCTGCTGGTAACGGCATGTGGAACACGACCGGTAATTCAGGACGAGCCGCCAAGTTGGTCCATGGGTTTCGAGCACCCGATAAAATTCCAATTGCTGGTCGATGAAGATTTACTGGTCGTCGCAACGACACGGCACTTGTACGGCCTTGACCCGGTAAGCGGTGAGACGCTGTGGCGCCAGCGCAATGTTGTAGTTTCCAGCAATGACCTGATTTCAATGGGGGGAGATGGATACCTGCTGGTTAATGATGCCGCAGGCGGGGCGTTTGATGACCGTGGTACCAACATCCTTGCGCTTGACCCAAAAAGTGGTGAGATCGTTTGGGAGTCGCGTCTGTTGGAGGGCAAGATTCTGCAGGGCACACTGGGCAATTCACAAAAAACTTTATTCTTCACCCAGGTGTTGAATGCGCATGGCGATGACCGTGGGTTCTTAAGCGGAGCCCTTGGCAGAAAGGGTCTGGGCTCAGGATATGAGCAGCAGCCGTACTTTGGCGCATTGGATGTCTCCAGCGGTCGTCTGTTGTGGTCACAGGAATACGAAAAAGCGGTGCGCATGCGACCGAGTCAACGACGGGTTCTGGACGAAAATGCGGACTGGACCTATATACGTCCATTTGATCTGGGGCTATACCATCCGCCGGTGCACGCCAACGGCTTGCTTTGTCTGACCTATACGGGTATCAATTGTTATAACGCGGATACCGGAAAGCTCGCATGGAGGAAAAAGTTTTCAGTGATCGAGGACGAGCTGGCCATGACCTACGCAAATCCGGTGGTTGATGAAACCAGCATCATCACAACCGGGAACCACCATGTACGTGCGTATGATCTTGCGACTGGAAAATCACTTTGGAAGTCCAGGAGATTCGATATCGTTCCTGAAATCCTGTTGGGAAATGACGTTGTATACGGACAACTGGGTGGTCAGTTTTTCCATCTCGATAAGGAGAAATGGAAATGGAAAGGTGAGTTTGGCGTCTTTGCGCTGAACAAGAAAAATGGTAAAACCCTTTGGAAGTACGACAATGCCGATGATGCCATAAGCAACATACTTGTATATGGCGATGAGGTCTGGCTTGCCGATGAAAAACACCTGATCGCACTCGATCGTCGTAACGGCAAGAAACGGTTCAAGGTCAGACACCACTTCGAAGAGCCGCCCGTGTATGTGGCCCTTAATGAACTGAGCCAGGTGGTGCTGGTCGGTGAAGGTGAAGCCGCTGCGTTTGACCCAGATCATGAGAAGTTTGTCTGGTACAAACGTCATGCACCTGTAGGACCGGGCGCCTGGAAACGGTTTTCGAGGGGGCTTCTGCATGCATCCGGCAATATCCTCAAGTTTGGTTCCTTTGTACTCTCAAAGGGCATTGGTTTATTGCCATCCCTTGCGGTGCCAGTAGGCAGTATAAATTTCAAGGTCATCAACACCAAAAAAATCGTCTCAAGATCGATTGCACGCGGCGGCCGGAGAATGGCCTATCAATCAGGTTTCAGTGGTGATTGGGAGGGTAACCAGAGTTTGTCAGGAAACTACCAGTATTTTGTCACCCAGCCAAAAGGCAGCAAGAACGTGACACTGGCCATGCTAAACCTCAGTACCGGTAAAACTGAACGGCTGATCCGCATGGATGCCGACTATCCCAACCTGGTGATCGATGAAGGCAATAACAAGATTTATGAGACCTTTGGCCAGCAGCTGGTTGCCCTGCCATTGCAAACTGAACCAGCACATTACGCCACCTTGTCGCAGCAATAACCATTGGGCATGTACCAGACCGGAGGGGAGTAGCAGAAATGAAAGCCGCATATTATGAAACACATGGTAGCTGGGATGTATTACAGGTCGGTGAACTGCCGCTACCCTCCCCCGCTGATGACGAGGTCCTGGTGCAGGTCGCGGCGGCCGGGGTCAACCCCATTGACCGGCGCTTGCGAGCGGGCGAACTGACCGAATACATCAGCCGCACCTTTCCGGTGACACCCGGCTGGGACCTCGCCGGCAGAATCGTAAAACTTGGGGCCGGTGTGAGCGGTTGGAACGTGGGTGATGAAGTCGTCGGTCTGGCTTTCACCTGGTCCATACAGCACGGCACGAATGCCGAATTTGCTCCGGTCAAGGCAGCTTCAATCGCGGCAAAGCCAGACCACCTTAACTTTGACCAGGCCGGGGCTCTGCCACTGGTCAGCCTGACGGCCTGGCAGGCACTGGCCGAGTTTGGGAACTTGCAAGCCGGACAAACGGTTCTGATCCAGGCGGGGGCCGGTGGTCTTGGTAGTGTCGCCATCCCGATCGCCAGGTACCTGGGTGCAAAAGTCTATACAAGCTGCAGTGGCAGGAATGTTGACTACGTGCGCGAGCGGGGTGCAGACCACGTCATCGATTATACCAAATCCGACTATGTCAGCGTCCTGAATGAAATGGAACCCGCTGGTCTGGACATGGTGCTCGAATCGTTACTGAGCGATGCGACCACCGAGGCAGCCATTCACCTGGTGAAGCCCGGCGGTACGGTTGCCTATATGAACAACGAGCCCCCCGATATGCCGGAAATTGAAAAAAATAATATCAAGACCGAGTTTCTACATCACCGGCCCGATGGCGAAAGCCTGGCCCTTCTGATGAAGTTGTATCAGGATGGGACACTGCCGGTACCACGCTTGCAAGTCTTGCCACTCGACCAGGTCCGCGAAGCACACCGATTGTCG
>CAZYVH010000061.1:0-12226 GCA_964650905.1 uncultured Wenzhouxiangellaceae bacterium
TCCGCGCCGGTCTCGACGCCTTTGAACTGGATCTTGCGCTGCACCTTGTCGATGATGGCTTCGCAGGCGCGTTCGCGAAGGGTGGTTGAAAGTTTCACGGGGGCACCAATCTGGCGCGCCTGCATTGAATAGCGCAGACTTCCTCTCTCTCGCGCTGTAGCCCCTCTTTCCTTCGCCTCTGACCCCGGTTTTCTTTGACTCTGACCCCACTTATCTCGACTCTGACCCCGGTTTTCTTATCTGGTCTTGACAGACGTGTCCCAGGAGTGGTTCAATAAATAGAACAATCGTTCTAGTACTGTAAGAGTGGTAAATCCCGGATGCGTCAATAAGGACATCATCGTTGAATCAGAAAACTGCAATGGCCAACACGATCGATATCGACACGGGCGGCACTTTTACCGATGGATTTTTTGTCCGTGACGGTGAAATAAAAACGGTCAAGGTGGCCACCACGCCGCACGATCTGACGCTGTGTTTCCTGGAGTGCATCGGGGCCGGGGCGCAAGCATTTGGCGTGACCGCCCCGGACCTGCTTTACGACACGGATATCGTTCGCTTTTCAAACACCATCGGCACCAACACCATCATCCAGCGCGATGGTGCCAAGGTCGGTCTGATCGTGACGCACGGCACCGAAAAGCTGTGTCCGGTCACGGTCAACGGCCGTGAATCACCGCTCATTCAGGCCGGCATGGTGCTGGGGATTGACGAGGCGGTCACGGCCGCCGGGGAGGTGGTATTGGCGCCGGATGCCTTAGCGGTCCTGGCGGACGCACAGAAGCTGATCGATATGGGCGCGCGTTGCCTGGTGGTCTCACTGGCCAATGCGGAAATCAACCCGGCCAATGAGCGCGCGGTCAGAAGCATCATCAAGGCGGAATACCCGCGTGATTACCTGGGCTCCGTGCCGGTTTTTCTCGCCTCGGATATTTCCACACGCTCGGGGCCGGAGCAACGCATGAACACCGCTGTGCTGAACGCCTACATTCATGCCAGGCTCGCGCGCCTGCTGTACAAGGCGGGTGAGGACCTGCGTCAGCATGAGTACCGGGGCACCCTGTTCATCGATCATAACAACGGCACCGCCGCCCGCGTTGCCAAGACCCGAGCGATCCACACTTACAACTCCGGCCCGGCGGCCGGGCTTCTCGGGGCCTGTGAGATTGGAAAAACCTATGGGCTCAATAATGTTGTTTCGACGGATATGGGCGGCACGTCGTTTGATATCGGTTGGGTGAGCGATGGTAAACCAGGCTATTCCCTGACGCCCGATATTGAAGGGTTCAGTTGTAACCTGCCCATGTTGACCATCAGGGCTTTGGGCACCGGTGGCGGGTCGATCGCCGCGGTGGATGGTGACAGTGTCAGGGTAGGGCCTCAGTCTGCGGGTGCCTTGCCCGGCCCGGCCGCGTTCGATTTGGGGGGCACGCAGCCCACGGTGACAGACGCCAACCTGGTGCTGGGCGTACTCGATCCCGATTTTTTCCTGGGCGGCAGTATGCCTCTCAAACGGGACAAGGCGGTGGCCGCCATTGACGGTGTCATCGCCGGGCCGCTGGAACTGTCTGTGGAGCGGGCCGCCTGGCTGATCAGGCAGCAGGTGGGCCGGGACCTCGGTGCGGCGGTCGCCCGGACCGTGCAGCACCTCGAGGATCGAAGCGATGCGGTGATCGTTGCCTATGGTGGCGCTGGTGGCCTGCACGCCTGTGATATCGCGGCTGCTGCCGGTATCAAAAAAATCATCATGACGCCGTTTTCGGCTATTTTTTCGGCCTACTCTTCCGCATTGATGGACGTCGGTCACATCTACTACCGCCGGGTGGACAGCCCGTTCAACCAGGCGCTCGATGTGGAAAAACTGGAGACCGCGATTCGGCAGATGCGCCGTGAGGCACAGCGGGACATGCGAGGTGAGGGCTTTGCTGCAAAGGACATGAGTTTTTCCCTGCAGCTTTTCGTCAGGGACTCAGCCGCGGAGCGGGAAATCAGACTGGCTACGGTCAATGATTTTTACACGCGGGCCCCTTTGCTCAAAAGCCTGGTCAGCGAGGCCGAAGCCGCATTGAACCCGGCTGCGGCCGATGCCCCATGCGTGCTGTCTTCGGTCGCCTGCCTGGTGACCGCTGACACGGCGCGCCAGGCCGTGCGGGAACTGGAGAAATGCCCGACGAGTCCCGAGGACGCGCTCAAGACACGGCGCCGAATGTTCAGCGGTGAAGGCCATGTCGAAGTGCCCGTTTATGACCGCGACCGACTGGGCCACGGGCACACGCTGACGGGCCCGGCTCTGATTGAATCGGCGCAGACCACGCTGTTGCTCAACCGTGGCTGGTGCCTGGTGATCGATCAATTCAATAACGCCTTGCTGACGGAGAGCGAGTAATGGCAAAAGTCCGCGTCACCGAGTACCTGGATATCGATTGTGCGACGGAAAAATGGTGCTGTAACCGTTGTGGCCATGAACTGTATGACGCCCGGGACAACTACAAGAAGGGCTGCCTGGTGTTCGAGCGCCCGCTTGAAGAGGTGCACCCGCCGCTGTCTCCAGATGTTGATTGCAACTTCACGCCCGACAGCGATTTCTGTCGCCTGATCGAGTTTTACTGCCCCGGTTGCGGCATCCAGATTGAAAATGAGTATCTGCCTCCGGGCCACCCGGTCACGCACGAGATCGAACTCGACATCGATGCCCTCAAGGCGCGCCAGTGCGCCGGGGCGGGTGGTTGACGATGGGCATGGATGCATTTCTGAGCGGCGCGCCCGCTGGCCATTACGCTATCGTACCGGCCATGGAGCCGCTGGCGGCCCGCGTGGGTGGCACGAGTTACCAGACCATGACCGCTGATCCGGCGCAGTGGTGCGGCAGTCTCATCAAGGCCGGCCGCTTGCTTGAAACCGATGCGCTGGTGCTCGGTTTTGAGGACACCCTGCTGGCCGAGGCCTGTGGGGCGGGTGTTATATGGCGGGACGACCGGCCGTTGGCCGGCGGCACCTTGTCTTCGCCCCCCGACGCGGTGATCAACGGCCGGCTGGAAACCGCCATCGAGGCGCTGGACCGTTTGATCAAAACCGCCGGCAATGACTTTGGTTGCGTCGCTGCGATGACCGGGCCTGTTACCCTCGCGGCCTTGCTGGGCGAAAGCGATGGCGCTGAGCTGAAAACCATCACGGTGGAGGTCGCGCGCGCATTGTGTGACAAGCGCCCGGACTTGCTGTTGTTCAGGGAGGGTCCTGCATTGTGTGAACGCGACATCGGCATGGTACAGCGCAAGGCGTACAACACGCTGCGCAACGTGGCCAGGTACTTCAATATTCCGACCGCGATCTATGTCGAGGGGTTTGGGTCTCAAACCCTCGCCAGCATCGACCGGTTGAACCTTGACTTTTATTTCTTCGGCGCCATGGCGGCCGGTGAACTCCCGGTGCCGGAGCTGTTCCTGGAACTCGCCGAACGCGTTTCTGGCATCGGCCTGCCGCTGCCGTTTCAAGATGTGGACGCGGCGCTGAGCCATGCAAAATGCTGTCAGGAAACCCTCGCCGGCAAAAACATTTCATTTACCACGCCGGGTGAACTGAGCCGGGATACAGACCTGGAGGCGACCCGCGCGATCCGCAGCGGGTTAGCCCGCATATCGCGCCAGCCGGTAACTGGCCTCACTATAAGTAAATGAATATACAAGGTAAAATGACAATTTATCCGGCTAAATACAAGCTACACTTTGTACCCGGCCAGCGACCTATCCCGGCCCTGGCTTGGTCAGCCACGCCTGACCTTGAGCTTCCTTCCAGCCATAGCTACGGCTATGACTGTCAGTCCAGCCCAGCGCCCAGCCGCGCCTGTCCAGCGCCAGCATCCGGGATGCTGGCGCAATATGCGGGCTTGGGTCCATTGCATAACGGAAGCGGACACTATGAATGAGCCTGCACAATACACGGTCGGCATCGATGTCGGTGGCACTTTCACTGATTTCTACTGCGGTGCGGCTGACGGGGCGGTCACCACCAAGACACCCACCACCCACTATGACCTGTCGGTCGGGTTCATGCAGGGTATGCATCAACTGGCCAGGGCGCACGAGTTGTCTCTCAACGCGTTCGTCTCACAGATCGGTTCCCTGCGCTATTCCACCACGGTGGGCACCAACGTTTTGATCGAGCGCAACGGCCCCAAGCTGGGTCTTTTTACGACCGCCGGGTTCGAGGACACGATATTCATCGGGCGCGGCCGCAGTTGGGCCGATGGGCTCAGCCTGCAGCAGTGCCGCGACCAGGCCCGCATCCGCAAGCCGGAACCACTGATCGACCCGGAGATGGTCGTTGGCGTGCGTGAGCGTCTCGACTGTGGCGGCAGGATCATTACCCCACTGCAACGCGAGGAAGTACTGGAAAAACTGCAGGAACTGGTGGACAAAGGCGCCCAGGGATTTGTCGTTTCCCTGTTGTGGTCCTTCGTCAATCCACAGCACGAGGAGATGATCCGGGAAATCATCGAAGACGAGTACCCCGAGGACTACCTCGGCTCCATGCCGGTGATCCTGTCGTCGGCAATTTCACCCAAGGCAGGGGAATACACGCGCACCATGACGGCCGTGGTGAATTCCTATATCCACGGCGTGATGAGCGAGGAGATCAACGCACTCGCCAACAAGCTGCGGGACTGTGGCTACACCCGTCCGCTGACGCTGGTGCACAATACCGGGGGCACCAAGAAAGCCTCGCGCACCCGCGCCGTCCTGACACACAACGCGGGGCCGGTGGCGGGCCTGCACGGGGCGGCCGCGCTGGGCCGGCTCAATGCTGAAGACAACATTATCTTCACCGATATGGGTGGAACGTCCTTCGATATCGGTCTGATCGAAAAAGGTGGGATCAAAACCCACGATTTTATTCCCGTCATCGATCGCTGGCGCACCAACATCCCCGCCATTGAGGTCAAGTCGATCGGCGCAGGAGGTGGCTCCATTGCCTGGATCAATACCTTGCTTGGCAATGCCATGGAAGTCGGGCCGCAATCGGCCGGCGCCATGCCGGGGCCGGCCTGTTATGACCAGGGAGGGACGGAGCCGACCGTAACCGATGCCGACCTGTTGCTGGGGCTCTATAACCCGGAAAATTATCTGGGTGGTGAGATGCTGCTGGATGCTGATCTGTCGCGTGATGTCATCAACGAAAAGATCGCCGGGCCGTTGGGCATCGATCCACTTGAGGCCGCCTGGAGGATACGCCGGCTGGTCGATGCCCGCATGGGCCAGGAAGTTTACAACGAGGTCTCCCTGAAAGGTCATGACCCGCGCAACTTTATCCTGTTGGCCTGTGGTGGCGCGGGCGGCGCGCACGCCTGTGGTTATGCGCCCTACATCGGAACACACAGAATACTGGCACCGGCCCAGTCGTCCGTTTTCGGCGCATTTGGCGCCTCGACCATGCAGATCAGGGAAGTATGGGAGCGCTCGCGGTCGATAAGGATGTACAACTGGGCCGAGCAGAAATACCTGGAGGACCTGGACGTTTTCAATGGTGTGGTCAGGGCGATGCAGGCGGCGGCCATTCGTGATCTCAACCTGGAAGGATATGTGCAGGACCAGATCGCCTTCAAACTCGAACTGGATATGCGCTACGGCAGCCAGTACAAGTTGACCAGCGTGGAGGCACCGGTTCTGTTGCTGCGAAATGTCGATGACGTGCGGGTGTTGTGCGACGCCTTTACCGAACGTTATTCGGCAGTCTACTCGCCGGAAGCGACCTTCCAGAGTGGCGGCATCAATGTTGAAACTTTTCATCTGACCGCCTCCGTCGTCAGGTCTCCGCTGGCGCTGCAAGCCACTGAAGCGGCCGGGCCGGAACCCGATTCCGCGGCGTTGGCCGGATCGAGACCTGTGTATTGGGATCCACAACAGGGATTGGTCGACACGCCGGTTTACAACCACCATTTGCTGCAGCCCGGGAACCGGATCGCGGGCCCCGCCGTCATCGAGGCGGTACACACCACCTACGTCATCGAACGCGGATGGAGGTTCACGCTAGATGCCTGGGGCAGCGCAATCATTGAGGCGGCCACCAGGCCGGGGGGTGACGGACATGAGTAAAACCGGTTATGGACGTGATTTCGAAGTCGTACAGCACTTGCGCCCCGAACCGGTGACCGGGCGGGAGCAGGCCGCGCAGGCCGTGGTGGGGGATATCGATTTTGATATCTTCAAACACAAGATGCACATGATCGCCCTTGAGGGGAAAGAAACCACGATGAAGCTGGGGGCGTCCACTGCCATGCGTTTCGGTGACGTCGCCTTCGGTATTTTCACCGCGCAGGGCGACCTGGCGGTCTGCGCCACGGGCATCTACCACCACGCGGTACTCGGACAGATTCCGATCAAGTACATCGTCAAACACTGGCGGGATGAAAGCTCGGTCGGGGTACGTGAAGGCGACAGTTTCTTCTACAACGATCCCTTTTACGGGGGGGTGCACAACGCGGATATGGGGCTCGCCATACCGGTATTTGACGGTGATGAATTGATCTGCTTTATCGCCGCTGCCGTGCATACCGGGGAAGCCGGGGGTACGGAACCGGGCGGCGTGATCACGTCCGCGCGCAGCAAGTATGACGAGGGCATGCTGATCCCGCCGATCAAGATCGGTGAAAACTACCGGCTGAAGGAAGACCTGCTCACCATGATGGCGGCCATGACGCGCGATCAGCGCACCCTGATTCTGGACATCAAGGCGCGCCTCGCCGCCGTCAGGATTGCCCAGCGGCGTATCCGTGAGGTCATTGCCAACAGCGGTGTCGATTTCTTTATCGGCGCGCTGCGCAAAACGCTGAGTGTGACCGGTGAGGCGGCCCGGAAAAAAATCGCCGAACTGCATGACGGGGTTTTTCGCCAGCCCCGTTTCATGGACTCACTGGGCACCGAGCCCGGCCTGACGAAAATCAACCTGACGGTCACAAAGCAGGGTGAGCGCGTGTTGCTGGACCTCAGTAATTCCTCACCGCTGGCCATGGACCGGCCCGTCAATACCTACTTTCAGGGACTCATCGGCCTGACCATGGTGTATTTCTGTGGCTGGCTGTTTCATGACCTGCCGGCCAACAACGGCCTGCTGGAAGCTTTGGACTGGAAGTTTCCGGACAACAGCCTGGTCAATGCCCAGGGTGATGTACCCACGTCGCTGGCGCCGTCGACCCAGATCTGTTTTACCCAGGGCATGTTCCTGTGCGGTGCGCGCATGACCTACAGCCACGACCCATCCCGCGCGGTGGCGGCCTGGTTCAGCGGTTTCGCCATCCCCAATTTTGGCGGCCTCAACCAGAAAGGCGAGCCCATAGCCGACATTACCCCGGAAATCAACGCAACCGGCTGCGGGGCACGTTACGACCAGGACGGTGTCGATGCCGCGGGCGCCTTCTTCGCTACCATGAGCGACTGTGGCGATATCGAATCCACCGAAGAAGACCGGCCTTTTATCTATCCGTTCCGCAACCTGTTTAACAATTCATATGGCCATGGCAAATACCGGGGTGGCGCCGGCGTGGGATTCGGGCTGATGGTGCATGACACGCCCATGCTGGTTTTGGGGTCGATGGGCGGCGGCACGCGGTTTCCGACGACGCTGGGGTTGTTTGGTGGTAACGCCGTGCCGCCGACCTTTGTGCAGTACGTCCACGGCAGCAACCTGAACGCGCTGATGGCGGCAGCGGACAGGCGGCTGCCGCATAACCTGACAGCGGTCTATCAAGCGGACAACCCGGAGCAAGGGGATCGCTGCTTCAATGAAACCAATATGCCGGTTCACCCGTTTGCCAACGGTGACACCTATTACCTCGGTGTCGGCGGCGGCAGTGGCTATGGTGATGCCATCGAGCGTGATCCGGCAGCGGTCATCCGGGACCTGCGCCGCGGGCTGGTTACCCATTGGGCGGCCCGCAATATCTATCATGTGGTCTACGAGGAAGATAGTCTGCGGCTCAATGCGGAGGCCACCGAGGCGCGCCGCCTTGAGGTGCGTGAGGAGCGCAAGCAACGCGCCCGGCCGTATGACGAATTTATTGCGGACTGGCAGAAACTGGCGCCGCCTGATGAACTGTTGAACTATTACGGTCCCTATCCCGATCCTGAAGCGGGTTTGCCGGAAGGGGAAGACGGGGAAGGATGAGCCAAATGAACACCCGGCTTCAGGCAACAACTAACAAAAAGACAGACCTGCCACCCGTGGTGGATGGTATTTTCGCAGCGTCCCGGGAAATCCCCGGGCGCTTCGAATTTCTGGGCGGCTATTGTGACGCCTGCGATGACCATTCCTTCCCCCGGGCTGAGCATTGCCATCACTGCCACGGCGATACCCGGTCCGTCAGCCTGGGCGATGACGGCGTCATCTACAGTTTTACCGTCGTCCGCACCAGGCCGCCGCTGGAACTGCCGCAACCTTACACCGTGGCCTACGTCGATCTCAATGATGTGCCCTTGCGGGTATTTTGCCTGCTGGACCCGGAACAGGTCGGGGCTGCGGCCATTGGTGACGCTGTGCGGCTTTATGCGGGGCCGCTGGGGGTCAATGCACAGGGGCAGGCGTGTATTCGCCCGTTTTTCCGCTTGCTCACCTCAAAGGGGATGGATCAATAACATGGTCATGATCATTGGTGCTGCCGCGACTTTGTTTGGCCGTCGACCCGGCCGTACGATCATTTCCCTGGCCTTGGAAGCAGGCCTTGGGGCCATGCACGACGCGGGACTGGATAATGCACCTGTCGGCGCGGGTTTTTTCGCCAACGCCCTGGGGGCAAAGCTGTTTGGTGATATGACCATTGGCCAGAACGTCTTTGCTGAAATGGGTCTCCCCCGCATCCCGGTCGTCAACACCGAAAACGCCTGTACCTCGGGGTCAACGGCGTTCTGTCTGGCCAACTCAAGTATCTTGGCCGGCCAGACGGACCTCGCCCTGGTGATTGGCGCGGAAAAGATGTGCGTCCCCGAGATGGGCCTGGTCGATTCCGGCGCCAATGAACTGGACACACAACTGGGCATGGTCACGCCGGCGGGCTTCGCCATGCGCGCGCAACGCCATATGCATGAATTCGGCACGACCAAAGAACAACTCGCCGCCGTCACCGTCAAGAGCAGAAAGCACGCGGCACTCAACCCGCTGGCTCAATTTCGAACCCCGGAATCATTGGCTGATGTGTTGGCAGCGCCGATGATCGCCGACCCGCTCACGCGCTCGCAATGCTGTCCGATAGCCGATGGGGCCGCGGCGGTCTTGCTGGCAAGCGATGCGTTCGCTACACGGATCAAAGCTGCGATCCGGGTGGACGCAGCAGTATTAACCTCGGGTTCCTACCAGAACCCGAGCGATATGACGCAATGGGAAACAGACCAGCGAACGGCAGCTCTGGCCTACGAAAAAGCGGGAATCGGACCGCAGGACATTGACGTTGTGGAGTGCCACGATGCCTTTACCATTGCCGAAATCCTGCATTACGAGGGTCTGGGTCTGTGCAAACCCGGGGAAGGCGGTGCACTGGTTGAATCCGGGGCAACATCGCTTGGCGGGCGGACACCGGTGAATGTCTCAGGTGGGCTGCTCAGCCGTGGTCACCCGGTATCGGCGACCGGTGTAGCCCAGTTGGTGGAGTTGGTCGTGCAGCTGCGTCACGAGGCGGGTTCCCGCCAGGTTGATGGCTGCAAGACTGGTTTGGCGCATTGCATGGGCGGCGACCGTGCGGGTGATACCAAGTCATGTACGGTGGTGGTGTTATCGTGTTGAAAGTTAACCGGATCATAAAGGCATCGTCAGATTTTACTTTACTGTATAGAACGTTCGTTCTATACTGAAAAGGTGGGTAATATGATATCGACGCTCTTATAAATCCAAAAAGAAGATGATTGTGTGTTCTGCGCCGGGAACCACAATCGTCTAATTCCAACAGGAGGCTAAGGTGAAAATCAGAACTTTGAAATCAATTTCAAGCGGAGCAGTTTTTTTAATCGTAAGCTGTGGGGCAGGCTTGCCAACTGCAATGGCCCAGGAAGCCGGGCAGGAAGCGGAGCAGGAAGCAGTCGGTATTGAAGAAGTTGTCGTAACGGCACGAAAACGTGAAGAGAACCTGCAGGAAGTGCCAGTCTCGATCAGCTCTTTTTCAGCCACTGATATTGAGGCGATGTCGATGACCAACCTCAAGGAACTGGGCCAATTCACAACCAATTTCAATTTCTTCAACCACGGCCAACTCGGTGGTACCTCAGCCATTGTTTTTATGCGCGGCATTGGCCAGGTGGACCCCAGTTTTAGTTTCGAGTCAGGCGTAGGTATTTACGCGGATGGCGTTTATCTCGGCAGGATGCAGGGCTCCAATCTGGATCTGGGTGAATTGGAGCGTGTGGAGATTTTGCGCGGGCCCCAGGGGACGCTCTTTGGTCGCAACACCATGGGTGGTGCCGTTAACCTCGTCTCAGCCAAACCCACTGACGAATTGGAGGGTTACGTCGAGATTACCGGTGGCGAATATAACCGCACTGATGCTACGGCCAGCATCAACCTGCCCCTGGTACCCGGTGTGCTGGCAGCCAGGCTATACGCTGGCACCCGCAACCGGGATGGCTTCGGTGGGCGCTTTGATCGCTTTACCGGCGAAAAAATAGACGACATGGGCAATGTCGACAGGGTCAGCGCCAAGGCGCTCATTGACTGGAATGTCAGCGATGATATCAATGTCTTGTTGTCCTTTGACGGCATGAGAGCCCACGAACGGGGTCCGGTGCGCAAGGTCGTGGCGTATAACGCCCCCGGGACGGAAGACGTCCCGGTGTTTCTTCTCAATATGTTTGTCGAGCCGGATTTCGGTAACGCTTTTTTGACCGACAGCGATTTCACAAACTATTCCAATGGGCTCAACGTGAATGATACCGATGTCTGGGGTGTCAGCCTGACCGTGGACTGGGACCTTGACAGTTGGACATTGAAATCCATCACTGCTTATCGGGACATGGACGTATTCAACGGTGTCGACCCGGATGGCAGTATTTACACGATCATCAATCAGCACAACGATCTGGTGCAGGACCAGTTCAGCCAGGAATTTCAGTTCAGCGGACTTTCCTTTGATGATCGCCTGGACTGGGTCTTCGGCCTGTACTATTTTACTGAGGATGGCAGAACGATCGTTCCAGTAGACGTGTTCAGGGAACTCAAGGACTTCATCGGACTTGACTTAAGCTTTACCACAGACCAGTTGATAGACAATCAGAGCTACTCCGCCTACGGGCAAAGCACCTACCAACTCACTGATAAATTAAGCATGACGACCGGGCTGCGCGTTACACATGATAAAAAGGAAGTTACGCGAACCCAATTCCGTCATCTCAGCGGCATCGTTCTGGCGCCGTGGGATACCGCAGGAGGTTCCTGGACCGCCGTCACAGGGCGGCTCGGGTTCGAATACCAGTGGAACAGCGACATCATGACTTATGTCTCAATGGCTCGTGGCTACAAGGGTGGTGGTATCAATGCCCGTGGCTTGACTTTACGGAACTTTGTCCCCTTCGATCCGGAGTACATCTGGACCTACGAGGCGGGGCTCCGGTCTGATTGGGCGGATAACCGCGTACGTTTCAACGCTTCAGCATTTTATAGTGACTACAGCGACATCCAGGTCAGCGTGATCCAGGGCAGTGAAGGGGCTGAGCCCGTCGCCTTCATTGCCAACGCGGCCAAGGCCCGGATCGTGGGTTTCGAGTCCGATCTGATCGTGGCGCCGGCACCCGGACTGAACCTGAGTGCGGGCGTCGGTCTGACCGATGCGGAGTACCGCAGTTTCGCACCGGATTTCGTAGCGCCCATCAACAAGGACACCCCGTTCGTCAAAACACCGAAGTGGTCGGTAACCCTGGCGGGTGAATATACAGTGCCGGTCGGTGGTTGGGGCCAGTTGACCGCGCGCGCAGACTGGGTGCACAAGTCAAAGGTCTCTCACGATGCGGTCAACAGCCCCAATGTCGTGCAGGAGAGCTACGGTCTCCTCAACGCCAAGTTGTCACTGGAAGTCAACGACGGCGCATGGCTAATTTCGGTATTCGGCACCAACCTTACGGACAAGCACTACATCATGGCCGGTACGGATTTCCTCAGCCAGGGGCTTGACTTTGCCGAGGTGCAGTTTGGCCGACCGCGTGAATGGGGCGTGAGCGTAAAATACAATTTCTGATTTTTACCTTGGCCAGGTGCCGAT
>CAZYVH010000061.1:12326-18811 GCA_964650905.1 uncultured Wenzhouxiangellaceae bacterium
ACACTCGCCCCGGTGCCGCCCCGCGCCCCGGAAAGCTGAACAAGCCTCCGGTTATTACAACGAATTTGGAAATGAAATGACCTTCAGACTCGATGGAAAAACAGCGCTGGTATTTGGCGCCGGCTCCTGTGGGCCCGGCTGGGGTAACGGCAAGGCGGCAGCCGTGGCCTATGCGCGTGCAGGCGCCGCCGTCGTCGCGGCCGATCTCAATCTGGAACGCGCCGCAGAAACCCGGTCGATCATAGAACAGGAAAACGGAAGTTGCCTGGCCCTGAAAGCGGATGTGACACAGGCTGGTGAAATCGAAGATGCTGTTGCAAAAACATTGGCCGCCCACCCCAGGATCGATATTCTGCACAACAACGTTGGTATTGATGGAATGGGCAATCCCATCGAGTTGAGTGAAGCTGGCTGGAACCACGTAGTGGCCACCAATCTCACCAGCGTTTTTTTGATTTGCAAGCACGTACTACCGACCATGGTAGAACAAGGTAGTGGCGTGATAACGAATATCTCTTCGGTCGCCAGTCTCAGCGTTCGTTCCGCGGAACTCATTGGCTATAACGTCACCAAGGCGGGATTGAATCACCTTACCCGCACGCTTGCCATCGGCTATGCAAAGCACGGTATCCGTGCCAACGCCATTCTGCCCGGTCTCATGAATACCCCGATGATCTACCAGGTCAGGGAATTGATGGAACAATTCGAAAACGAGGAAGATCTGGTCCGTGCCCGTGATGCCGATTCGCCGACCGGCAAGATGGGCGATGCCTGGGACGTGGCCCACGCCGCCGTGTTTCTTGCAAGTGATGAGGCGAAGTACATCAACGGCGTCATACTGCCGGTGGACGGCGGTTTGAGTTGTAAAACGGGCTGAATGGAGCTTTAATGATGAAATACACCAGTACATTACGTTCTCTGAAATTCCTGCTCACAGGCTTCTTGTTGCTGAGTGTGTACAGTGAAATACAGGCAGAAACTGTTCGTAATATTTTCGATGCGCGTGTGCCCATGCGCGATGGTGTCGAGCTTTCCGCGGATAGCTGGCTGCCGACAGCAGAGAAAAACTCCCCGGCCATCCTGATCCGGACCCCCTATGTGAAGGCGCAGGGGCGCCTGGTCCCGTTTGCGCGGCAATTGTCAGAGCGGGGTTATGCAGTCATATTGTAGGACGTTCGCGGCCGCGGGGATTCGGATGGAACCTTGGCAGAAATGGGGCATACATTCCTTCCCGGTCACCGGTTCCGGTTGGAAATCTCCAGCAGTGCCTACCCAGAGGTGAGTCCCAACCCGAACACCGGCAACCCTATTGAGACCGATACGCAATGGGAAGTAGCTCAGCAAACCATTTACCATGACAGCGCTCATCCTTCTGCGGTAATTGTGCCGGTGTTTGTGGAAAAAACGACCGGGAAAGTCCAATAATAACGGCACCCGTAAACGCCTGGCCAAAACGCTATACGCTGGTTGGGGCCTGCTTTTGCGCCGCGTTCATCTGCTATATCGACCGCGTCAATATCTCCGTCGCCGCCATCGCGATGACGGAAGAATTTGGCTGGAGTGAAACCATCAAGGGGTTGGTACTTTCTTCCTTCTTTATCGGCTACCTGGCGATGCAGGTCGCCGGCGGTTGGCTCGCCCACCGCATCGGCGGCAAGATTGTCCTCGGTTTTGCGGTTGTCTGGTGGTCGTTGTTCACCATCCTGACACCCGCGGCTGCGTTTGTGTCGCTCGCCGCTCTCATCATCATGCGGATTGCGCTGGGTCTTGGAGAGGCGGCTGCTTTTCCCGCAAGCTTTGCGTTGTTCAGCAAATGGGTGCCAGCCATCGAACGATCACGTGCCATTGCGATCCTTTTAAGCGGTGCGCCGCTGGGTACGGTGGTGGCGCTTTTTAGCAGCGGCTGGCTGGTTGAGCATTATGGCTGGCCGGCGCCGTTCTACCTGTTCGGAACGGCGGGCCTGCTTTGGGCGGTTTTCTGGTTTTGGCGCATATTTGAGCAACCCTCGGCGCATCCACGTATCTCGCAGGACGAACTCCGGTTAATCCGGTCGGAAACAGATGAAGAGAAGGCTTTTCAGGCGGTGCCGTGGGGTCTGCTGTTCTCCAGCAAAGCCGTATGGGCGCTCATCATTAATCATTTTTGCACCAACTGGACCGTGTATATGCTCATTGCCTGGTTGCCAAGCTATTTTCGCGATGCCCATGGTTTAAGTATTACCAATGCGGGTATCTATTCGGCGGTGCCATGGCTGACGATGTTTTTCATGATGAATGCCGCCGGGTGGTTCGCCGATAAACTGATCAGGAAAGGAGTTTCAACAACCACAGTACGCAAGCTGATGCAATCGGCTGGTATGCTGGGAGCAGCGGTATTCCTGGTCCTGGCAAGCACTATCAACACCGCACTCGAGGCCATGCTCCTGATCAGCGGCGCGATGGGTTTACTCTCCCTCACTTACGCTGGTTTTGCGCCTAACGCACTGGAGATCGCGCCCAATTACTCCGGTGTCCTGGCCGGGATCACCAACACCGCCGCGACCATACCCGGCATCGTTGGCATCATGGCAACAGGCTGGCTGGTCGATGTCACCGGAACCTATGGTTCGGCCTTTGCGCTCGCTGCCGGCCTGTGTGTTTTTGCGGCGCTGGTCTGGCTGTTGTATGCAACCGCCCGGCCGGTGGTGAGCTGAAAATTGGGGTCCCGTTCACGCCACAATGAACTATTGGGGAGGGACAGCCTTTTTTATTGCAATCGTGTCATCAGGTTTTGCAAGGAAATGACCGTGGTGTCATGTTTAATGGGAAATTCATCATCGCCCCCATACACAACAAATTTTTGTGTGACCTGCACATCCTCACAAGCCTGGTGAAATCCCCGTGTGATTTTAGGTGCGGTTCCCTTCTTTATGTCTATTGCCCACAACTCCTTGCTGGAAAGCTTGAGTAACAGATCAATTTCTGCTCCGGCTGCTGTGCGATAGAAGCAGGCTCCCACTCCGCCAGGCAGGACAGACAAAATATTTTCGATGGCAAAGCCCTCCCAGCTCTTACCAACCACCGGATGAGAAAGAAGTGCATCATGATCGGAAATACTGAGGAGCCTGTGAAGAATGCCGCTGTCACGAATGTAGAAACGTGGTGATTTTACCAGCCGTTTTTTGACGTTGGCATACCAGGGCTCAAGGCGACGCACCAGAAGCAGATCTGCCAGGATTTCGAGGTAGTAACTAACTGTTTTTCCATCAACTTCCATATTGCCCGCCAATTTGGAAAAATTGACGGTTTCACCTTGTAGATGAGCCAGCATGGTCCAGAGCCTGCGAAGCCTGTTGGCAGGCACCCTGAATCCCATCTGTGGAATATCCCGTTCCAGATAGGTACGAATCAGATTCTCAAGCCAGTCCATGCCCAAAGTATCCGTGTCAGCGAGATAGCTCTCAGGAAAGCCTCCGCGCAACCAGAGCTTTTGGATCTGTACAGGTTTTTGTGTGGGTACTTCCAGTGCATTCAGACCACTCATTTCTATGTAACTGATCCGGCCAGCGAGGCTTTCTGAAGATTGCCTTAACAAGTCCATTGATGCAGAGCCCAAGAGCAGGAACTGCTTGCCTTTGTGCCCCGCTTGCCGGTTTTTATCAATCAGGCCACGCAGAACCCTGAACAAATCAGGAGCACGCTGAATTTCATCCAGAATTACAAGTTTGTCGCTGTGCAGAGAAAGAAATGCTGTTGGGTCACTGAGTTTGACTAAATCTTCGGGAGACTCAAGATCCAGATAAATGGAGGAGTAATTTTTGGCAATGGTTTGCGCCAGGGTGGTTTTACCCACCTGCCGTGCACCCAAAAGGGCTACAGCAGGTGTGCGCTGTATGGTTTGTTCAAGCCTGTTGGTAATCCATCTACTTATCATGCCTTGTATATTCGTATATTAACTCCGAGAATACAAGGATAAAAAAGCTTTTGAAGCAAAAATCTATTCTGTTCCGCCATGCAGTACACTAGCTTGCATATTCCTATCTTTGTGGGAAGGTTGTGTATATCTAAATTAATTCTTGTATACCAATATATTAGGCCATGATACAGCACACGTATTGTTAATACGCCTGTACCTTGAGCAGCTGTTCATACAACGATTACGCCAGAGCGCAGATTCTGCCTGAACAATGCTGCCTGTAGCCGCTGTTGCGGTGTGTTTTGCGCCTCAACCGGCCTCCGCCATATCGGCCCGGTGCCTGCTCAGGTCGCCGATCAGGTCGGGTGAGATGGAGCGCGCCGCGAAACGCCACTCCGAACCGGCCTTTTCGAACCGGTCGCGATAGTGACCAATGAAGATGGCCTGCAACGGGAAATCCGGCGGTACCGCCTGGAAGACCGTGATATAAGACTGCGCCGTCGCCTGGCCGTTCGCCTCGTCCACCTCGATCGAGACATTGGTCAGCACGTGCTTGCTCAGAGGCTTGCCGTCATAAAGTGTGACGTTATTGACCATTTCGCGGACCGCCTCGGTACCGTGCAGCGGGCCATAGGGGTCGCTGACAATTTCGAAGTTGGCGTTTTCAAACAGGCTGGCAAACCCATCGAGGTCGCCGTCATCGATACGGTAACAATAAGTATTCATCAGACGCAGAATGGCTTCTTTTGACTCACTCATTCAAGAATTCTCCCTATAAGATTTGGCGTTGGGACCATTATAGAACGATTTGCAGCCTTGTCCTTCAGGCAGCACAGGTCTGTTACCCGGGTGTCGGGGCGATGCCAGCCGGCACCGCGGGCCTGGCCTGCTGATAGCGAAGGGTGTGGTGCTGAAAGCTATGGTTTCAAACACATGACCGCGGCTGCTCCGGTAAGCGGAGCAGCCTGGCCAGGGGGTTACTCCCCACCAAACTCGTGCGTTAACTCGATGCCCCAAGTGCGGGGTGGCCGTATAGCCGCGTATGACCAAATCCCGGCCACGTCGTAGCCAATCATATAGCCATCTTCATCCGTCAGGTTACGTCCGAAAACGCTGACACGGGTCTTGCCAAAATCATAGTTGATCGACGCGTCGAACAGCTCCTGTGCACTGTTTTTCAATTCCGGAGCATTAGTGAAGTCCGTGTAGTCTGCGTCAATATGGTGATAGGAGACGCGTGCCCACATCATATTCTCGCCCATCGGCCATTCGTAGGTGGCGTCGACATTGCCGGTCCACTTCGGCGCACGGCGCAGCTTGAGATTGCTGAAGTCAGCATCCGGTGTGCTCGGGTCACCGTCGTCGTCGAACGTGAAGTCCTTGTACTTGGATTTGAGATAAGCGAGATTCACACGCAGGTACAGGTTGTCGGTCGCGTTGGCCTGCATTTCAAATTCCGCGCCTTTTATTTCCGCGGTCGCGGCGTTGGCGACGACGGTCTTCTGGCCGGTGCCGCTCAACGTGTCGGGCAAATGGATTTCTTCCTGCTTGTTGTCATAGTTCATCAGGAATACGTCCGCGTTGATACGCACACGCCTCCTGATTCAGTTGCCAGTGGCAGAGAACACTCAGTGAGGTGGCATTATCAGATGCAATACTTACATATGCAAGTATTATTAACAAAAGTGTCTGGTTGCAACCTGAATTTGTATGAAGTTGATACTGCCGCTCGTTACGGGTTGCGTTTAACTTGAAATGATGTCTTCCATGATTTCAATGAACTTGTCGAAATAGCGGTGTAATTGTTTCTCCTGTGACGGGGAAATCTGTGCGGTAAGATCGGCAATGGAAGCTTCTGCGAGCGGTTGAAGCTGATTGTAGATCATGGCTCCGGCGGGAGTTAGCTCCAACTGTGTTTTGCGGCGGTCATGCGGGTCGCGTGTACGATTGACCCAGCCTCGTTCCTGCATTCGAGACAGTGCGCGGCTGACGTTTACCTCGGAATAACCCGTGTAGCGGCATGCTCCGATCGCAGATATACCCGGGTGAAATGCCAGCGTCATCATGACCCGCCATTCAGTGAGCGAAATCTTGTTTTTACGACTGGACGCGAATCTGTCAAAATTTGTGCCGAATAAATTGGCCAGCCTGACGATACGAAACGGTATCGAGGAGTCGATATCAATGGGCTTGTTTACCTGAACCGGTTTTGCCCTCTTTTTACCTGTTTCTGTTGGCATCAGTCGTTATTAATTACCATTCCCATACGAATACTGCAGAACCGTTCACCGTTGTCGAGAAATCAATCATATTAAAGGTGAAATATCATCATGGCAATTAATTACAATTGCAAGTCTTGTTTAGAGTCAGAGTGAAAAGCCACACCTGTCCGGCGCTGATACGCTCGCCTTATACCGACGGCGCCGGCAACCCCTTAACCCGTTCCAGGATACGGAACTGATCCGCAGCCCTGCACCTGCAACCGGGTGTAGGTTACCTGAGCGATGAGTACGACAAGCTGGAACCGAACGTGCCCTGGTCGATTGACAACAAGCTGCCATTTAGCAATTTCGTTTGACAAGAAACTGAG
>CAZYVH010000062.1:0-18628 GCA_964650905.1 uncultured Wenzhouxiangellaceae bacterium
GACGCCCGTAGCAAAATGCTGCGCGGTGTCAATGTTCTGGCCGATGCCGTCAAGGTCACGTTGGGCCCCAAGGGTCGTAACGTGGTACTGGACAAGAGCTTCGGTGCCCCAACCGTGACCAAGGACGGTGTTTCCGTTGCCAAGGAAATCGAGTTGGACAACAATTTTGAAAACATGGGTGCGCAGATGGTCAAGGAAGTTGCTTCCAAAACCTCGGACGTCGCCGGCGATGGAACAACGACAGCAACCGTACTGGCCCAGGCCATGTTGCGCGAAGGCCTCAAGGCCGTTGCAGCCGGTATGAACCCGATGGATCTGAAACGCGGTGTGGACAAGGCGGTTGCCGGCGCGGTTGAAGCGCTGCAAGGCATGTCGACCCCCTGCGCCGACGGCCAGGCGATTGCCCAGGTTGGCTCCATTTCCGCCAACTCTGACACCGAAGTCGGTGAATTGATCGCCGAAGCCATGGACAAGGTTGGCAAAGAAGGTGTAATCACGGTTGAAGATGCCTCCGGTCTGGCCAATGAACTGGACGTGGTCGAAGGTATGCAGTTTGACCGCGGTTATCTTTCGCCTTACTTCATCAACGACCAGGCCAGCATGAGCGTGGAACTGGAAAGCCCATACATCCTGCTGCACGACAAAAAAATCAGTAACGTCCGTGACCTTCTTCCGGTGCTCGAAGCCGTTGCCAAATCCGGTAACCCGCTACTGATCATCGCTGAAGACATCGAAGGCGAGGCGCTGGCAACACTGGTGGTCAACTCCATCCGTGGCATCGTCAAGGTCTGCGCGGTCAAGGCACCCGGTTTCGGCGACCGCCGTAAGGCCATGCTGGAGGACATCGCTGTCCTGACCGGTGCGACGGTGATCTCCGAAGAAGTCGGCCTGTCACTTGAAAAAACCACCATTGAAGAACTGGGTTCTGCCAAAAAGGTCCAGGTCAACAAGGAAAACACCACCATAATTGATGGTGCCGGTAACAGTGATGACATTTCTGGCCGGGTTAACCAGGTACGCGCCCAGATCGAAGAGGCAACGTCAGATTACGATCGTGAAAAATTGCAGGAACGCGTTGCCAAACTGGCCGGCGGTGTTGCGGTTATCAAGGTCGGCGCCGCAACCGAAGTTGAGATGAAAGAGAAAAAGGCCCGTGTTGAAGACGCCCTGCACGCGACCCGTGCGGCAGTTGAAGAAGGCGTGGTGCCCGGTGGTGGTGTTGCGCTGGTCCGCGCACTGGCTACCGTGCATGATCTTAAGGGCGACAATGAAGACCAGAACGTTGGTATCGCCATTGCCTGCCGCGCCATGGAAGAGCCGCTTCGCCAGATCGTTATCAATGCGGGCGCAGAAGGTTCCGTGGTGTTGAACAACATCAAGCAGGGCGAAGGCAACTATGGTTACAACGCGGCGACCGGTGAGTACACCGACATGATCAAAGCCGGTATCCTGGACCCCACCAAGGTGGCCCGTTCCGCACTGCAGAACGCGGCGTCTGTTGCCGGGTTGATGATCACGACCGAAGCCATGGTCGCTGAATTACCCAAGGACGATGCGCCACCAATGGGCGGTGCGCCGGATATGGGTGGTATGGGCGGCATGGGTGGTATGGGCGGCATGATGTAAGCTTCCCCCCCCCAACAACCCGCCTGTTATCAATGGCACTAAAACCCCGCCCACCGGCGGGGTTTTTTTTAGGTTGCACATGGCATTTTCGTATTTGCACGATCGTGTTTTAAGCGCCCTCATCCTGAGCACTGCGCGCTGCAGAGGCCACAATGTGGTGCCTGTTTCATTCCTTTTGATGTAAACAAAAATATTTCTTGTTGATTTAAATGGTTTTTTTACGATGGTCTGATTCTTGCAGAAAAATATCTGACCGCGCCTTTTACCTTTGCAATGGCGCGTTGCCCTGAATCAAACATGGAGAAGACATCATGCTCAAAATTTTCATTGGTATTGTTCTGATTGGACTGTTGCACAGTCAAAATGCGTCCGCACAGGCATTCTCAGCCAATGTTGGCTGGAATAGTCAGTATATCTATCGGGGTATACCACAGAAAACCTCTTCGGCTTTTGGTGGTGTGGACATGGAGGCCGGTAATGCTTACGCCGGTGCCTGGGCGGCGGACGTTGGTGACGGTTTAGAAATTGATTATTATGCCGGTTATGGTTTCAACGTGGCAGACTTTGACTTTTCACTGGGTGGCACATGGTACACCTATACCGGTGATTTTGATGACAAATATCTGGAGCTGAACCTCGCTGTAGGCTGGAAGTTTTTAACCTTCGATGCAGCCATTGGCCAATATGACAACTTTGCCGGTCCGACACTGAATTATCAGTTTTATACCGTGACCACTACCTATGCAGGGTTTTACGCCAAGATAGGGGCTTTTGAAGATGATTTCCAGGGCGCTTATTATGAAGCCGGCTATGGCGACACACTGGTAGTCAACGGGACCAATCTTATCGATTATGGCTTTGCCCTTATCCGCAGCAACTCAAAGTTGTTGGGTGGGGAAGCCGGTACCAACGCGGTGTTTACACTGACAAAAACTTTCCCGTGAAATGTATACCCCGCCCTTCGCCGGCACCGGCGTTCACGTCGGTACGCACAAACACTTGTCCACCGTTATACTGGGTTTATGCAAAAAGGCAGCGCCCTCGATTACAGTCCATTTTTGAACCAGCTGGTCAATACTCACCCACAATGGCTGGAAGAACTGCAAACAAATGGTCGACTGGAGTGTACCAGCCCGCCTGATCCGGAGCGGCTACACCATGAACTGAGCAGTCACAGACTCGATGCCGCCCTGCGCAGGTTTCGCAATCACGAGATGATGCGTCTGATCTGGCGTGACCTGAATAAACTGGCATCGCTGTGGGAAACGCTCGCCGATCTGAGTACACTGGCTGAAATTTGCCTGCAGGCCAGTATCGAGCACCACACAGACAGCCTGGAAGACAAACACGGGATCCCGCGCGACAGCAATGGCCTGCAACAGAAGCTGGTTGTTCTCGGTCTGGGAAAGCTGGGTGGCAATGAGCTCAACCTTTCATCGGATATCGATATTGTTTTTTGTTTCCCGGAACACGGCGTCTGTGACAGTGGACGGGGGTTGGCCAACGAACAGTTCTTTACCCGTCTGGCGCGCAAAGTAATAAGCAGCCTTGCAGACATCAGCGCCGACGGTTTCTGTTTCCGGGTAGATACACGGTTGCGGCCTTTTGGTGCGTCCGGACCCCTGGTCAGCAGTTTTGCCGCATTGGAACAGTATTACCAGCGTGAAGGGCGTGACTGGGAGCGCTATGCATTGATCAAGGCCCGGCCGGTTGCCGGCGACAGGTTGGCCGGGGATGAGCTCCTGCAAACACTGAAACCTTTCGTCTATCGCCGCTACATCGATTTTGGTGCCATAGACTCCATGCGAGAAATGCACGCCAACGTACGTGAAGACGCTCTGCGTCACGACCGCCTTGAAGATATCAAGCGTGGACCGGGCGGAATACGTGAAATTGAGTTTTTGGTTCAATCTTTCCAGTTGTTACGCGGCGGGCGTGAAATATCATTGCAAAACACATCACTTTGCAATGCCGTTGAGGCATTGAAAACGCTGCGTCTTCTTTCCGACGAGGTCTGCTTGGAACTGTTGCGTGCCTATGAGTTTTTGCGTTTGACCGAAAACCGCATCCAGGCTCTGCACGACCAGCAAACACACCAAGTACCACAGGGTGATGACGGCTTGCGGGTTGCCAATGCCATGGGTTTTTCAAATTTTTCGCGCTTCGATACCGCCCTGGATAAAACCCGTAAAAATGTACAAAGTCTGTTCAACCGGAGCCTGCCGGGCAAGCGTATGCCTGCTGGTGATGAAAAACATTGGCAGGCCGAGTGGCAGAGACTGCGCAATAACGCCCAGGACATTGACGGCAAACCGGTTACAGACAAACCCTTGTCCGACTTTATTCGTCGTCTTGGGCGTCTGTCTCTCAGTCAGCGCGCCGCCCAGCGTCTTGACAAGTTCATGCCGCTGTTGCTGGATAAATTTGCCACGCTAAAACCCGGGGACGTGGTCAAAAACCGCGTGTTAGACTTGCTCTGTGCCATTTGCCGACGCAGCGCCTACCTGTCTTTGCTGGTACAAAACCCCCAGGCTACTGACCGCATGCTGGATTTGTTTACACACAGCAGACGGGTTGCCGATGTGGTCACCCGCCACCCGGCCTTACTGGATGAATTGATTGATCCCAGCCTGGGTGCTTCCCTGCCGACCCGCGAAGACATCGAGACCGGTGTACATAAGATCATGGCTGTCCACAAGGATACCGAAACAACCCTGCAAAGCCTGAACTACTATAAACGGGCCGTCAGTTTGCGTATTGCGGTGGCCTTGCTGCATTCGTCTATTTCATCCACCGGCGCACGGCTTGCGCTGAGCGAGATGGCGCAAAGTCTGATTCAGGCTGTCATGAAATTGTCCCGTCTGGAGATGCTGGCACGACACGGTCACCTGCCTGGACCTGAGTTGTGTGTTATCGCCTACGGTAGTCTCGGCGCCTACGCACTTGGTTTCGATTCGGACCTTGACCTGATTTTTTTATACCAGCCAGACGCTGTAGAATCGGATGGCAATCGGCCGCTTTCAACAGAGCGGTATCACACGGGTACTGTGCGTCGTTTGTTGAGCCTGCTATCAGCACTCACACCATCAGGGCGTCTGTACACAATTGACGCACGCTTACGACCGAACGGGCGTGCCGGGCTGCTACTCTCGGGCATCGAGGCCTTCAACCGTTATCAGCAGGAAAAGGCCTGGGTATGGGAGTTACAGGCCCTTACACGCGCGCGGCCGGTAGCCGGTGACGGGGGTATTGCAAAGGTTTTCGCCAGGACCAGACTAAACACACTGACAAAACCTCGCGATGGGAAGCGGCTGAAACAGGAAATTGCATCGATGCGGGAACGTATTGACCAACAGAACCGGGACGGGGAAATCTTAAAGTACGGCCACGGCGGTCTGCTCGATATTGAGTTTGTGACCCAATTGGGTCTGTTATCAAGTGCCACAGCCGGGCGGGAGGTATTCCACTCCACCCGGATACCGCAGCAACTTAAAGCCTTGCTTGAATGCGGGTGGTTAAAAGAGGATACCCGCAAATTATTGGCTGAAGCCTATACCCGTCTGAACCAGGCCAGACTCATGGCTACATTGAGTGGTAACGGCGGAAAAGAAGAGGCAGGTCGCCTGCTCGCTACTGCCCAACCGGTTTGTGACCGGATATTGCGGGCCAATGATCTGTCAGATCTTGCATGATGCGCCCCGGTTCAACCGCTCTCGGGGTAGAATATGCAGGTTGATTTTCCGGAGATGACAATATGACCCATCAAACTGACGCGCTGGACGAGCGGCTAAAAAATTCAAGTGCAAAAAAGGACGTGGAAGTGAGCCCCACAGACCTGCCGCTATCGTGTCCACAACCGGGCCAGAAGCTTTGGAATGCGCACCCACGGGTTTATTTGCCCATTGAAGAAACCGGTGAAATGACCTGCCCCTATTGTGATACCCATTATGTTTTAACCGGCTAGTTCTGCCATGCATGTGGTACAGGCGCTGGCGTCGCTGGATATTGGCGGTTCTGAATTGGTCGTCGTTGAAACCACTGAGTACCTGTGCGCATCAGGACACCAGGTCAGCGTGTTGGCGCGCAGCAGTCAATTGGCGGGTCGTGTGAATGCCGCCGGGGCTGAATTACTCAACTGGCCCATCGGCCGCAAACGACCTGGCACGCTGCGCTATATCCGACAGCTACGTGCGTGGCTGGCTGAAAATAAGCCAGACATTGTGCACGCACACTCGCGGCTGCCCGCCTGGGTATGCTACCTGGCTCTGAGAAAACTACCACCCGGCAAACGGCCGCTTTTCATCACCTCGGTGCACGGGCAGTATTCGGTCAACCGCTACAGCGCCATCATGGCCCGCGGTGATCACGTTATCGCGGTTTCACAGCACATCCGCGATTATACGTTACAACATTATTTGCCGAAAAACAGTCAGCGACTCCACGTGATTCACGGCGGTATCAGCAGACAGGCGTTCCCGTTTGGGTATAAGGTATCGGCACAATGGCGGCAGCAGACACTTGCACAGTATCCAGCGCTCAGGAATAAACGCATCCTGTTACTGCCTGGCCGTTTGTCCCGTTACAAGGGGCACGCACATTTTATCGATCTCATCGCAAGCTTGTCAGCTGAGATCGATGATATTCATGGTGTCATTTTGGGGCAGACCAAACCCGGCTCTCGCTACCAGCGCGAACTTGAGGACCTTGTTTCGCACAACGCCTTGTCTGACCGTTTGACCTTTACCGGTGCCCGCACCGACATGCGCGACTGGATGGCAGCGTCAAGTCTGGTTTTTAACCTCTGTAGCGACCCACCCGAAGCTTTTGGCAGGACCGTACCCGAAGCACTGGCACTCGGTGTTCCGGTTCTGGCCTGGAACCATGGCGGTGTAAAGGAGGTCTTGCTGGAAATGTTTTCTGAAGGGGCCGTTACGCCTGGCGACCAGCCTGCCTTGCTGCAAAAAACCCGTAAATTCCTGCACCAGCCACCGGTGGTAGTCAACACAGATTCTTTTTCATTGGAAACCTCCATGAGAAAGACCCTTGACTTGTATGACGTAGCGCTCGGAACGTCAGATATATGAAGCAATTGGTAAAGTCCATGCTTAGCAAATGGCCTGCCTGGTTGGCCATAGCCTTTTTTGCCCTCTTGCCTTTCGGCAGACTGATGGAGATACCACTGTCTGGCTTTGCAATTGCACTGCCATTTTTGGCCCGTGCGGATAACCATCGCCAACGCCTGGGACGTGCTTACAAGGTTGTCATTCCGCTGTTTCTGTGTTTTTGGTTGCCGATGCTGTTTTCCTGTTTTGATTCCTTCATGGTAAATACCAGCTGGATGCATACATTGGCAGCACTGCGTTTTCCGGCAGCAACCTTGAGTATGGCGGTTTTACTACACGGGGATGCAACACGCCGGAGGGTCATCCACGGGGTGTCATGGTTGTTGGTTTTTTGGGCGGTTGACGGATTTGTACAATTGATCCTTGGCACTGATCTGCTTGGTATTCCGATGAACCCTGACCGTTTGAATGCCCTCTTTGTCCGGCAATACCAGTTCTATGGACCAACCCTCGCAATACTGTCACCGCTGTTACTTGAATATGCCCGTCGATATTGGCCGGGTTGGGCCTGGGTCATCGTTTTTTCATTGACGCTGGGTGCGGTTTTGATTGCCGGAATGCGTGCGGGTTGGCTGATCATGGGCCTGGTAGTGATGGTTTACGGTGTGCTGGTATTCAAGCCGGAAAATCGTGAATTGCGAAAGATTTCGCTGGCCATACCAGCCCTGGTTATCGCCACCGTTATGAGCAGTTACCAGGTTTCACCTTTGGTCCAGGCCAGGCTTGAACAATCTCTGTCGGTGACACAAGGTTCATACGAGGCACTGAATACGGCCAGCACACTGCGGCTGCCGATATTCAAAACCAGTCTGAAAATGTTTACTGCGCATCCCTTCAACGGGGTTGGTGTCAGAGCCTACCCAAAGGCCTACATGGAATACGCCGGCGAGGATGATATCCATCTGCAACGCTCGGCAGGTAAATCAGGCGCCACCCATGCACATAACGTGGTGTTGGAAGTCATGGCCGATACCGGTAGTATTGGCGTTCTGGGAATGTTGGCAGGCTTTTTGCTGGCCATGCGTTTCTGGAAAAATATGTCGCCAGCAACACGCCAGGTGACTTTCCCTTTTTGCCTGTCCCTTGCATTGTTGCTATTCCCTCTCAATTCATATTTCGCCATTTATGGCACCTATCTGTCCTCCCTGATCTGGGTGTTGTGTGGGCTCTGGGCTGCCTGTCTTGATTTCAGCTTTGATGATAAAACGGCGCTTCACCAACCGGTCGTGTTTTAAAGCGCTTGTGTATCCACCAGTATTGGTCCGGCACCCTGCGGACCTGCGCTTCCAGGATCGCGTTGATTCGGGTGAGATCCTCCACTGCGTTTTCGGTGGGGAAATTGTCCAGTGCAGGTAGCAGTGTCAAGACATAGCGATCACTGTCTTTGTCAAATCTCGGGAACATGGGTACGACCGCGCAACCGGTCAACGCCGGCAAGCGGTGGATGGCCAGCTGGGTGGCTGTCTGAATACCGAAAAACGCTGCAAACGCACTCTTTTCATGACCACTGTCCTGGTCAGGTGCATACCACAACACCCCGCCATTCTCTAATTCCCGCACCGCACTCCGGATCTCATCTTTCTTGAATAATTTGGTGGAATAACGTCCTCGCCCACGGTTTTGGTACCATTCAAATACCGGGTTTTTCAGTGACCGGTAGATGCCAACCGCGCGGGTTCTGTTCCCCAGCATGAAACCGCCCATTTCCATACAGGTTGAATGAAGCGTCAGCACCAGTACACCGCGCCCGGCTTCTTCAGCGTCCTGCAGGTTTTCAAGACCCTCTACCCGTGTCATAGCTGCCACTGTGGTGATGGGTGCTGACCAGCACCAGGCTGTTTCGATCAACATCCGTGCGAGCGAGTTGAATGTGCCGCGCACAATGTCCTGACGCACGTTCGTGTCAAGCTCGGGGAAACATTTTTCGATATTGCGCCATGCAATCCTGCGCCTGTGACCCATCAGCAGATACAGCAACGGACCCAATGGCTGGACCAACCAGCGACCCAGCTGCGGTGGCAAACGGCCCATGAGCCATAACAGACCCACGGCCAGCCAACTCAACCAGGTGTCTGGTCCAAGGGGTGGTTTTTTGCTCTCGCTTTTTGCCATGGTGCTAGTGTACTGCATCGTACACATGGTGCGTTCAGAGGCCATGTGTACGATGCAGTACACTACTTTTCGCACAAACCATGACGCAATCCAAGTTAAATTTTCAATCTGCCAATTGGTGAAATATGCGGGCCAAGGAGTTGTATAATTCTTTTTTCATCCGCAGGGGCAATGGAATTTCGGGTATGCGCGTCCTCTACGCTTTACTGATTGCGCTCTGCACACCGCTGATTATGCTCTACCTTGGATGGCGCGGTCTTCGGGATAACCGTTACTGGCATGGTTGGGGTGAGCGATTTGGCTATCTTAAGCCTGGAAAATATCGCCACGGTGTTTTACTGCATGCGGCGTCACTCGGCGAGCTAAACGCCGCCGGCCCCTTGCTCAAGGCACTTCAATCATCTTTTCCCGACTTGCCGGTTGCAGTGAGCACGTTAACGCCGACGGGCGCTGAGGGTGTCCTGCAAAACCTGGGTGAACATGTTTTTCATACCTACCTGCCGCTTGATTTGCGCGGAGCAGTTGAGCGCTTCCTGGACCGTCTGCAACCCTGTCTGATTATCATTGTTGAAACAGAAATATGGCCAAACCTGTATCTGCAGGCACACAAACGGGGCACCCCGCTGGTCATGGCCAATGCCAGGCTGTCGGCTGTTTCGAGACGTCGTTTTCGCTATGTGTCGGGTTTTATTCGCAGGGTTTTACAGACCGTAGCCTGGGTGGGCGCACAAAGTACACAGGATGCACAGTGGCTCATCGCCTGTGGTACCAAGCCGCGACACACCCAGGTGACGGGCAACCTTAAATTTGACCTGTCGGTACTTATTAAATCTGCTGGCCAGGCAGATGCAACACGGGCTATTTGGGGCTCCAAACGCCCGGTCCTCGTTGCAGGAAGCACCCATGAACGCGATGAACACATCGTCATCCCGGCCTTTATCGAAATTCTTAAAAAGCGACCCGATGCTCTACTAGTTTTGGCGCCCCGTCGACCCGAGCGGTTCTGCCCGGTTGCAGCCGCTGTCCGATTGACGGGTCTGCGCATGGCCCTGCACAGCGAATTTGATCACTCATTATTACAAACAACCCAGTGCCTGGTCGTCGATGCAATGGGTGTTCTGTTGATGTATTACGCTTGCGCTGACCTGGTGTTTATTGGCGGCAGCTTTGGTACACAGGGGGGGCACAACGCCCTGGAACCCGCCGCGTTGGGTAAGCCCGTACTCATGGGTCCAAACATGCAAAACGCTACCGAAATCGCCGGACAACTGGTCAACTGCGGTGCGGCTTTGCAGGTCACTGATCAGCAGGCGTTTCAGTCGGCAGCCAACAGGGTCCTTGGGGATGATAGTTTGCGTGAGCAGATGGGTCTGGCAGGTCAACGCCTGGTTGAAGAAAACAAGGGCGCGCTCAATAAAACACTGCAGGCCATACAGCGGATACTAGGCTGAAAACATTGCTGAATTTCCAGAATGCCAGGACTGGGATAGCTAACGGGCCGGACACCCACCAAGGACTGCCGGTTTCCTTCAGCGCGGCCGGTCATCAACACTGCATTTGCCGGTGTGCATTCCTCATCCACGTTATAGTGGGTCAGTGGGAAACCTTCATGCATAACGCTATCAATACCTGGCATTGAGGCCCCACGAATTTCACCGTCACCATAGCCACCGGGTTCTGGAGGAGTGTGCCCGATACCGGCTGTTACAACCGAATCTGCTAAGCTTGTCCCGAAGGCACCCCTTTGGTGGTGTACGTTTGGCGAAACGAGAAACATGACGGATCGCAATCTGGGTATGAATCGGCCGATCACGCGCCGCGACTTCGTCGGCGGCGTCGCTGTCGCGATAAGTGGAAGCATGACTTGGCGATGGTCGGAGGCGCAAACGCCGGCCGATGCGTATCCGCCTGTCCGTACCGGCATGCGTGGCAGCCATGAGGGCTCCTACGAGGTGGCTCATCAGATGCGAGACGGCACTCGCTGGGACAATCCGGAAGATACGGGCGAACAATATGACCTGATTGTCGTTGGCGGCGGATTGAGTGGCCTCGCGGCAGCCTGGTACTACCGTGAGGCCGAACCCGATGCACGTATTCTGATCCTCGACAACCACGATGATTTCGGTGGTCATGCCAAACGCAACGAGTTCTGGCATGGGGACCGGATGTTGCTGTCGCACGGCGGTACGGAGAATATCCAGGACCTCAGGCGCTATGACCGGGCCGGACGCCGCTTGCTGGAGGCGCTCGACATTGATGTCACGCGTTATTCCGAATTCCACGACGAGTCGACTTACGGGTCTCACGGGCTGCAACACGCCGTGTTCTTCGATAAGGAGACCTTTGGCACCGATCGACTTGTGGCCGGCGTAGGCCAGCCATCCTGGCCCGGGTTCTTCGCGAAGACACCTTTATCAGATACGGCGCAGGAAGAACTCGTCCGCTTTTTCGAGTCCGATATCGATTACCTTGAAGGCCTCAGCACGGAGCAAAAGATCGAGTTCCTGCAGAAGACCAGCTACGAGAAATATCTCCTGGAGACCGCCGGAATCGGTCCGGAGGCGGTCTCTTTCATCTGGAGGTCATCTACCTGGGCGATCGGCCTCGATGCGATTTCCACGTGGGTGGCGGCCGGCGAAGGGTGGCCGGGGACGGCGGGTCTCGGTGTAAATGACCACTTCGAGATTGGCACTGCACGGAGTGAAGAGGCGGTGTTCTGCCAGTTTCCGGACGGTAATGCGACGATTGCACGTCTGATCGTCCGCTCCCTGGTACCGGATGTGGCGTCCGGTAACACGTTGGATGATGTCGTTGCCGCCCGTTTTGACTACAGCGCACTCGATGTCGCTGACTCGCCCGCGCGCATCCGTCTCAACAGCACCGTCGTCAACGTCAGCCATCGAGGGAATCCGGAAAGCGCCAGCGAGGTTGGGGTCACATATGTCTGTGGTGACCGGGCGTATCGCGTACGCGGCACGTGCTGCGTACTGGCCTGTTACAACACCGCCATCCCGTACATGTGCGCCGAACTGCCGGCAGCGCAGAAAAAGGCCCTGTCACTTGCTGTCAAGGCGCCGCTGATCTACACCAATGTCATGATTCGTGACTGGACAGCCTTCACCCGGCTAAAAATCCGCGGCGCGCGCTGTCCGGGCAGCTATTTCGAGTCCATCAACCTCACGGAACCGGTGAGTATCGGCGGCTATCGGCATTCGAGCAAACCTGATGAGCCCATTGTCGTTCGCTTGTTCCGGGCCCCCCTCGACCCCCAAAAGCGCAGGCTGCCAGCGCCCGACCAGTGGAGGGCCGCGCGTGTAGAGCTGCTTACCACGACCTTCGAGACCTTCGAATTGAAGATCAGGGATCAGCTCGGACGCATTCTGTCGGCAGGGGGATTCGACCCATCACGTGACATCGAAGCAATCACTGTAAATCGCTGGCCGCACGGCTACGCCTACGGTCACGACCCAGTAACGGGCCAATTCGCATGGATGCTCGATGAGTTACCACCGGAGCGGTCACCCTGGATTGCGGCGCGCAAATCTTTTGGGCGGATTGCAATCGCAAACTCCGATGCCACGGCGGATGCCATGACCGAAGGTGCGTTTGAGGCAGCGCACCTGGCGATCGAGTCCCTGGTCGGTCGCTGATTCTAAGAATTGGGCCGGATACATTTAAACCATGAAGGAAGCAGAAAAAATACATCCGGTTACTTTTTGCTTTATTTGAGAATGTTATTGATCTTGTGCAAATCTTCTTCCGCCAGTACACCAACGGCGGCTTTGAGACGCAGATGATCGAGAATGTAACTGTGGCGGGCCTGTGAATTATCCCGTTGCGCTTGGAAAAATCGTTGTTGTGCAATGAGTACATCCACGATGGTGCGGGTACCGACCTCAAAACCGGCCTGGGTGGCTTCGAGCGCGCTTTCTGCAGAAACCAGCGCCTGACCAAATGCACCCACCTGTTCAATACCGGCAATCACTGCCCGGTAGGCGTTGTTGGTTTGCCTGACCACAGCACGTTGTTGCTGGTCGAGGTCTTCGTTGACCGCGTTGAGCGTGTATCTCGCCTGTCTCGTCCTGGAATTAATCACACCGCCCTGGTAAATCGGCACACTTAGCTGCAAACCCCATTGCTGGTTTTTTGAGGTCAGGGGCACGGTACCGATAGGTTGTTGGAAGTCATCACGTATCAAAAATTTGTTATTGGTGAATTTGTTGGTGCTGGCCACCAGGTCAAGTGTTGGAAAATGACCCGAGCGCTGCAGCCTGACCGTTGCGTCAGCAATATCCACACCCCGATTGGCGGCTATCACTGCCGGGTTGTTCAGCATGGCGATGGTCACCCATTCTGCCGGGTTCTCAGGCAATGGTTTAACCAGCGGCAAGGATTCTTGCAAGGGTTTGATTTCGTCAAAATATTGTCCGGTCAGCTCATAGATGACCTCCTTGGAATCCGCCAGATTATTCCTTGAAACGATGGCGCGTGCGCGCGCATTATCGTAACTGGCGCGTGCTTCATGGACGTCCGTCACTGCGGTCAGGCCCACTTCAAAGCGTTGCTCTGCCTGCTCAAATTGCCGTTGCAACGCCTTTTCTTCAGCCTCTGCAAAGATTACACCGTCCTGGGCGGTCAACACGCCAAAATATCCCACTGCCACTCTGATCAAAAAGTCCTCGTAAGCGATGTTGTAAGTAGCTTCCGCCTGGCTCACCTGGCCACGTGCAATATCCAGCTGCTCATAATTGCTTTGCGCATACAGCGACTGGCGCAGATCAAGACCATATCTTTCGGTATCTATATCAGACTTCGATATTCTGGTACCCTGGACCGAAACGTCGTTGTTACCCTTTTCAAGAGCCGCGGAACCATTCAAGGACGGCAGCAGGTTTGCCCACGCCTGGCGTTTTATTTCACCGCTTGCATCACGCCGGTAGGCGGCTGCCTTCAATTGCGGATCATTCTTGACTGCCAGATCATGTACACCGACGAGATCGACGGCAAAAACCGATGTCGAACAACACAGTACCGCAATCATCAGGAACATGTGTTTTTTGGCGAGAGTTTGCATAGCCAGCTCCAGGGTTTTTAAAAATTAAACAACGGTGCTTTCTCAGCATTGATCAACCTTGGCAGCGTAGTTTCAAAAAGGCTCTCTTCACGCCACTCGGTCGCGTTCAGCCTGGTCAGTAGTCTTGCTTCCATCGCGGGTGCTTCCCCACAGACAACAAACATACGACCGCCCGGATTAACCCAACCACGAAACTGCTCCGGCACGTCTGGCACCGAACCGGTTACCACCAATACATCATGTGCTTGCTCAGGCTGCCAGCCACTTATGACATCAGCGTGGACAAAGTCTGCGTTGCCGATGTTTTTTTCCTTCAGCCTGTGGGCAGCGTTTCCTATGAAATCTGCAAAAATGTCGACGCTGACAACACTTTTTGACAACTTTGCCAGGCAAGCGGTCATAAAACCGCTTCCACTGCCAATTTCCAGCACGGTTTCATCCGCTTGCAGCTCAAGCGCCTGTAACAAACGGCCCTCGAGCACCGGTCTCATCATGCATTGACCATGGTCCAGCGGGATGGCCAGGTCGGCAAAAGCCATTTTCCGGTAACGTGGCGGAGTGAAGTCTTCACGCGGGATAGACTCTAACAATTCAAGCACGCACTCATCCACGACCTCACAGGGCCTGACCTGTTGTTCCACCATGTTGAACCTGGCTTGTTCAAAATTCATATTCATCTGTAAGGCTCCTGCCGGTTGACGTTTTACTTTTCGCTAAAACAGCATAATATCCACCACCGGATCAAACATAGTACAGACTGCCGTGTTTGGGTCGGTCAAATTAAGTGCCATTAGTCACGCGGGTTTTGTGAAAACGCCGTATGCAGATACTATTGACGCCTGGTGGGTGATTAGGGTTACTGGTTAAACGCTATTATAATTCATCTCATCCGGCAAACATATGTTAAGTCCGACAGAATCCAGGGCAAGTTAAGGCGAGAATTTTGCATTTGAATGTAATAAATCATTTCAAGCTCCGGTCATGACTACTGATGCACAACGAACCGCGCGGTTTAACGCGCTGGCCACTGCTTATTCGACAGACCTGTACCGTTACGCCATGTGGATTTGCGGCAACGACGCACTCGCCAAGGATCTGGTACAGGAAACTTTTCTGCGCGCCTGGCGAGCACTGGACAGTCTCAAGGATATCGGTGCTGCAAAAAGTTGGTTGATTACGATTTTGCGACGCGAATATGCGCGCACATTTGAACGCAAGGTGCCGAAATTCACCGATGTGGATAGCGTTGTTGTTCAAGACGATGCTGGACTGGAACCCGAAGAGCGTGCAGAACGTGATTTGCTGCGCCGGGGTATTATGCGACTGGAGCCCAAATATCGGGAACCCCTGCTGATGCAGGTCGTATTGGGGCACAGTTGTGCAGAGATTTCCGATCAACTCGGTATCAGCAAGAGCGCGGTGATGACACAACTGTTCAGGGCACGTGAAAAATTGAAGACGCAACTGCAAAAAGATGGGGTGACGGGTAATGTCCATGAACTTTTCTGAGTTCAAGAAGCTACTGGGTGCTGACCCCTGGAACCGGGATCAGGACGTTTTGCAGGCACGTAACTCAGCACCTGAATTTGAACAGGCGGCGGTTGAGGCCGAGGTATTTGAGCGCAAACTCCAGTCTGCGCTACAAGTTGATACAGCCGATGATCTTCTCAAAGATATTTTACAAATCAGCCGACACCCCGCCGGGCGACGAAACTGGATGCCGCTGGCGCTCGCTGCCAGTCTGTTTCTTGCCGTTGGCGCTGCTTCAGTCATATGGCAGCAATCACACCGTTGGGATACTGTTGAAAGTTATATTGCAGAGCATTATGCAATCGATGGTACTGACCTGATCGCCAGGGCCACCGGCCCGGTGTCGGACCAGGATATAAGCAAAATCCTCACCAGTCTGCACGCAACTGCCGGATCACGGCTGGCTGAAAAAATCCGCTTTATAAAGTTTTGCCCAACCCCTCATGGACGCGGCGCGCACATGGTGGTCAGCACGGACCTGGGGCCAGTCACCATTATTTTCATGCCTGAAAACGATGTGGTCGATGGCGAAATGGTCAATTTTGATGGTTTGCAGGCTTACCTGATACACCTTGAACACGGCTCTGCAGCTATCATAGGACAACCCTCCCAGCATGTTGCATCGCTGCGTGCAGTCGTTGTTTCTTCACTGAAGACCGGGCAAGCGGACGTCTGAAACAAACCTGAGGGATTGACTGCGTGATACACTTCCGGCACATGACCCGTGTCTGAAACCTGATATCTTGCCACCATGAAACGAAAACTTTTTATTGTGCTGCCGATTGCGCTACTGGTCATTATTGGCAGTCTGATGTTCTGGTATAACCAGGAACCGGAAATGTTTGATCCCATCGAGCGCGCACGTCTGCACGCCGCAGCCCATGGCCACAGCGATGTCACCGGTGCTTTCACCACGTCGGCGCTGCTGGAAGTTGCCGGTACTCTACTCAACAAACGTGGTGGATATCTCTCCAATGACATCATGCCACCCTGGGTGTTGCTCGATAACATACCGAACTGGGAGTTCGGTGCACTGGTGCAGATTCGTGACCTGGCACGTACCATGCGCAACGATTTTAGCCGTTCACAAACGCAATCTACCGAGGACGTTGACCTTTCGGAGGCCGATCCTGAGTTCCACTATGACCATGATCGCTGGCTGCCACCAGCCACGGAGCGTCATTACAGAAAGGGTATGGAGCTACTTGAATCCTATCTGACCCGTCTTTCTGATCCAAACCAGCCAGATGCCCAGTTCTATGCCCGAGCCGACAACCTGGCTGACTGGCTATCCCTGGTCGAAAAACGCCTGGGTTCGTTGTCGCAGCGTTTGTCTGCAAGTGTTGGCCAGCAGCGCCTGAATACCGATCTTGCTGGTGACACGGCGGCGACACAATCAACCGCGGCTCCCGGCGATATGGAAATCAAGACACCCTGGCTTGAGATTGACAATGTGTTTTACGAGGCCCGTGGCAGCACCTGGGCGTTGATACATTTCCTCGAGGCGATGGAAGTCGACTTTCATGATGTATTGCGCAAGAAAAATGCCCTGATCAGTTTCCGTCAGATCATCCGTGAACTGAAGTCCACTCAGGAACCCCTGCACTCACCGATGGTCCTGAACGGCGCCCAGTTCGGGATGTTTGCCAATCACTCACTGGTGATGGCTAATTACATCTCGCGCGCAAACGCCGCCATCATTGACCTGCGTTATCTGTTGCAGCAAGGTTGAGCGCGTTTGTCATAATCAGAGGGTACACCCACTGCTTTCAGTCATTTTAGAGTATAGTTCCGACGTTCCACAGCCGGTGTTTAACATGCGTCTCCTGATTGCCCTTTTCTGTCTTTCAACGCTGTGTCAGTGTGTCTCCGATGATGCTATATCCCAACGCCAATACGGCCAGCAATACATCTGTCATAAACAGCATACCCTGGCAGTGTCGACCGCAGACCTGTTTGTCCATGAAGCTCACGGAGATACGCTGGGACCCTGTCCAAAGAAATGACTCCGCTGAAACAAAACCCCCTGGCCTATGTTGAGCGTTTGCAGCGCCGCAATACCGATGACATCGATCTTGTAGTCATACACTGCACCGAATTGCCTGACCTTGAGCTTGCCCGGTCTTGGGGTGAAAACACGGTTTACCCCGGTAGCCAGACAGGCAATAGCGGCCATTTTTACATCGACCGGGACGGGAACACCGAACAATGGGTTCCGCTTAACCGGATTGCACACCACGTCAAGGGTCATAACGATAACAGCATTGGTGTTGAGCTGGTCAACAATGGCCGCTACCCGCACTGGCTGCAAAGCACGCACCAACAGATGCAAGAGCCCTACCCTGATGTGCAGATCGCAGCATTGACCACCCTGTTGAAAATCCTTTGCAAGCAACTCACGAGTCTGCTTTGGATCTCGGGTCATGCGGACCTCGATACCGCCCGGGTGCCAGCCAAAGATCGGCCAGATATCATGCTCAGACGTAAACTCGACCCTGGACCATGCTTCCCGTGGCAGACAGTATTAAGCAGCATCTCCCTCAAACGCCAGGTGAAAAAAAACCGGAAGGCTGAATGAAAATAAGCAAAATTTGCGTGTACTGTGGCTCCAGCCCGGGTTTGAACCCGGCTTATGCAAATGCTGCCGTTGCGCTTGGCCGGACCTTGTATAACCGAAATATTGGCCTGGTGTATGGTGGCGCCGCTGTCGGGATTATGGGCAAGCTTGCCGATGCTGTGCTGGATGGCGGCGGCCAGATCATCGGTGTTATCCCGGAAAGCCTGGCGGTCAAGGAGGTTGCCCACGCGGGTCTTGACGAATTGCACGTGGTCGCGTCCATGCATGCACGCAAGGCCATGATGGCCGACCTCGCTGATGGTTTTATTGCCTTGCCGGGTGGCTGGGGTACACTGGATGAGATTTTTGAGATGCTGACCTGGGCGCAGCTTGGTTTTCACCACAAACCCTGTGGTTTTCTGAATATCGCTGGCTATTATGACAACCTCGTTGCATTTCTTGACAAAGCCTTTGCCGAACAGTTTGTCAACGAGTTATACCGCCCCGTCCTGATGACTGAACAAGAGCCTGAATCACTGTTGGATCGTTTTACTGCTTACCAGGCGCCCAAGGTGCGTAAATGGGTGGCAACAAGTGAATTATAGA
>CAZYVH010000063.1:0-17957 GCA_964650905.1 uncultured Wenzhouxiangellaceae bacterium
AATGGCATGTCCTTTTCAAGGGCTGCAACGCCGTATTGGGGCATCTGGGTAGCTCCCTTCGGGCGAGCCGTGAAGCGGTCGTTCGCGGTGTTACGCCTCTGGGCAAGGACCGGGCCATTGCCGGCGAGACGTGCCTTGCGCCCAACCACTTCACGACTCGCTGAACCCTACCCTATAGGCTTGACATGACACAAGCCTGGCTCTCGCTTGGTAGTAACCTGCACCAACCGCTGCTGCAATTGAAGCTGGCGTTAGAACACTTGCGACAGGCTGACGGGATAGACAACCTGGAGTCATCATCTTTCTACCGCACACCGCCATGGGGCGACAGCCAACAGGCTGCGTTTATCAACGCCGTGGTACGTCTTACAACCAGTCTTGAACCATCATCATTGTTGTGTCTGGTGCAGGCCATTGAAAATGACATGGGCCGGATACGCACAAGCCGTCGTTGGGGACCGCGTCTGATCGATATCGATGTGTTGTTATACGGAGGTCAATGTGTTAAAACTGCCGACCTTGAGATACCGCATCCACGTATGCACGAAAGGGCCTTTATTCTGGTGCCCATGGCAGAACTTGATGTGGAAATGAAAATCCCGGGACGTGGCAAAATCGGCAATTTGCTTGAGCAAGTTGATGCGAAAGGAATTTGTCGCTTGACGGATGCCGAGAACAGGTAGAAAAGCCAGCTTGTTTTTTGACCAGAAAAAGTTGGCATTCAATATGATTAGTGGTATTATTACCACCAGTCTTGGTTAAAGAGCAACACATACCAGGGCCACAGGGCGCGAAAAGACGGATACATCACTCCAAGATATGCCCTTCTCCTTTCACGGAGAAGGGTATTTTTTTGGATTCATTTATTGTGTATTAATTTCAATATAATTAATATAATCAGTATTTTAAACTAATAATATCTTATTTTACATTAGTGTTGACATGGCTTCGATGATCCGTTGGCTGGCAGGATGGTGTGTGTACAGGGCCATATTATTTTTCATTTGATAACTTGATCCAATGAATGAAAAAAGCTTTACCCTGGAAAGAAAATGTATCAAATGTTGTAAAAATGCAACAAATTTACCGGTATCGTCAACGTTGGGTAACCACCCAGCCGACCGCCATGAACAGGGTGAGTTGCTAGTGCAATTTGCGGCTTAGGTCGGTTATGCTTCGCAGTCATATTCAAGCGGACAGGCTTTGGCCCAAAAACATGCAACAACCCCCCTACAATCCCGAGCAATTGGAGACCCGCGTACAGGCACGCTGGAACAAGGCCAAGACCTACGAGGTAATGGAAGACCCCGCAGCAGAAAAATTTTACTGCCTGTCCATGTTGCCTTATCCGTCCGGTGCATTGCATATGGGTCACGTTCGCAATTACACCATCGGTGATGTGATTAGCCGCTACCAGCGTATGCAGGGCAAAAATGTTCTGCAGCCGATGGGCTGGGACGCATTTGGTTTGCCGGCTGAAAATGCAGCCATCAAGCATAAGACGGCACCGGCGAAATGGACCTACGCCAATATCGAACACATGCGCAAACAACTACAGCGTCTGGGGTTTGCGTATGACTGGTCAAGGGAGTTTGCAACCTGTAAACCGGAATATTACCGCTGGGAACAGTTACTTTTTACCCGCCTGATACGCAAGGGTTTGGCTTACCGTCGCGATGCTGAAGTCAACTGGGACCCGGTGGATCAGACGGTACTGGCCAATGAGCAGGTGGTTGACGGGCGTGGCTGGCGTTCGGGCGCGGTGGTGGAAAGACGTTCGATCCCGCAGTGGTTTTTGCGTATCACCGACTATGCAGAAGAACTACTCAACGGACTTGATGATCTGGATGAGTGGCCGGATGCAGTCAAGACCATGCAGCGCAACTGGATCGGCCGGTCTGAGGGTGCGGAGTTTGCCATGCGGGTGTGTAACTCGCAGGGTGAGAGTCTGCCTGAGGCGCCCGTGGTCAGCGTATTTACCACCCGTCCGGATACCGCGTTCGGTATGACATATGCTGTCCTTGCTCCAGAACACCCGTTGGTTACCCGAGTAACCACCGAGGCCCACCGGGCTGGTGTACAGGCATTCATGGCGTCGGTACGCCAGACTTCCGAGGCCGAGCGTACGTCTACTGAAGGCACCCTTGATAAACGCGGAGTCGACACCGGTGCATTCCTGTTTAACCCTTTTACCAACCGTCCTGTACCCCTGTTTATCGCTGACTATGTGTTGATGGGCTATGGTACGGGGGCGATCATGGCGGTGCCCGGTCAGGATCAGCGTGACTGGGACTTTGCCAGGGCGCATGATTTGCCCATTCTACGCACAGTCCAGCCGCCTGAGGACTGGCAGGGTGAAGCCTTTACGGAGGATGGACCGGCTATTAATAGTGACTGGCTGGACGGACTTGGTGTTGTCGAGGCGAAGGAGAAAGCCCTATGCTGGCTGGAAGAGAACGATCTTGGCAAACGCACCGTCAATTACCGTTTGCGTGACTGGGGCGTCAGCCGGCAACGCTACTGGGGCTGTCCGATACCTGTCATTTACTGTCCGGATTGTGGCGCGGTACCGGTACCGGAGAATCAATTACCGGTGGTCTTACCCGAAGATGTGACTTTTATGGGTGTGCAATCACCCATCAAGGCCGATTCAGAATGGCGTAAAACCGTGTGCCCCGAATGTGGTGGCGCTGCTGAGCGGGAAACCGACACCTTTGATACCTTCATGGAGTCATCCTGGTATTACGCCCGCTACTGTTCACCGGGAGCTGATGGCATGCTGGATGAGCGTGCCGATTACTGGCTGCCCGTTGATCAGTACATCGGTGGTATCGAACATGCCATCTTGCACCTGATGTATTTTCGCTTTTATCACAAACTGATGCGTGACGCGGGTTTGTTGAAATCCAATGAGCCCGCAACCCGTCTCCTCTGCCAGGGTATGGTGGTTGCCGAAACCTTTCGTCGTGATGACGCTGATACTGGCTCGACCTGGTTCAGCCCCGCAGATGTCGAGGTGGAAAAAGACGCCAAAGGCAAAGCGGTGCGTGCGATCGCGAAAGCTGATGGTCAACCGGTGGTGATCGGTGCGGTTGAAAAAATGTCCAAGTCGAAAAACAATGGGGTTGACCCGGTGCACCTCGTCAAGCGTTATGGAGCCGATACCGTACGTCTGTTTTCCATGTTCGCAGCGCCACCCGATCAATCGCTTGAGTGGTCGGATTCGGGCGTGGAAGGTTCATTCCGTTTTCTGCGCCGGCTGTGGTCCATGGTCAACGGGCATATCGCCGGTGGTCCGACAGTTCCTTTGGATACCAGAGTGCTCGGTGCGGGACAACAAACCATACGTTGCCAGATTCATGACACCATCGCAAAAGTCAGCGATGATATCGGACGGCGTCAGACTTTCAATACGGCCATTGCCGCTGTCATGGAACTGGTCAACCACCTGGGCCGTTTTGATGATCAGTCTGAACAGGGCCGGTCGGTCCAGCACGAAGCGTGGAATGTGGTGTTGCGTCTGCTGGCCCCCATCACACCACACATCTGTGAAACCCTTTGGGCCCTGTTGGGTGAACCCGGTAGCGTGGTGACCGCGCCCTGGCCACGGGTGGATGAGGCTGCACGCGTACGCAAACAGCTGACCGTGGTTGTACAGGTGAACGGCAAACTGCGCGCGCGGATCGGCATTGAGCCCGGTTGTGATCAACAACAGGTGCTGGATATCGCCATGGATGAACAAAACGTCAGACGTCATACCGCTGATAACACCGTACGCAAGATCATTTATATCCAGGACCGATTGTTGAATATTGTGGTGGGCTGAAATATATGCAGACCGTATATCGCTATCTCTGGCTGACACTTGTTCTGGTCGTTTTACCATCCTGTGGTTTTCAGTTGCAATCCCACGCCGGCTTGCCTTCGGATATGCAGCAAACCCGCCTGGTCATTCAGGCGCCGCAGAGCGAATTTGCCCGCCGTGTCGAGAGCCTGTTGGTGCAAAACGGCGTCCGGGTGGTCGCAACCTTTGAGGGAGCAGTAGTGCTCGAAGTTCCACTCAACCGTGCCCGCAAGGAAATCCAGTCGATTGGCAATAATGCGCGAGTACGTGAATACCTGCTCCGGCACACGGTTCAGTTTCGTCTGCTTGACAGTCAGGGAAAAGAACTGGTGCCTTTGCAAACCATTGAGCAAAGCCGCACCTACAGTTTCGATGAACAGGATATCCTGTCCGCCGAACGGGAAGATGAGTTCCTGCGCCGGGACCTTGCCGACAAGCTGGCGCGTATGCTCGTCAGGCGGCTTGCTTCCTACGGGAAATGAAATGATCAAGCCCGAGCAGTTGGCCATGAGCCTCGAACGCGGTCTGGCACAGGTTTACCTGATCGCCGGCGAAGAACCCTTGCTGCTGCAAGAATGTTGTGACCAGGTTCGTGAAGCCGCCAGGGCGCAAGGATTCATCGAACGCGAAATACTACACGTGGAAGCGGGTTTCGATTGGTCGCTCCTGCAGCAGGTGGCAGCACCATCATTGTTCGCTACACAAAAAATTATTGATTTGCGTATACGTACCGGCAAACCAGGACGTACAGGCGCGAAAGCATTATCTGCATGGGCGGATGCACCCGACCCGGATGTGGTGCTGTTGGTCAGTTGTGAAAACTGGGCTGCATCGTCACGTAAGTCCAGGTGGGCTGCCCGCCTGGAAAAGGCCGGTCAACGGGTTGATATCTGGCCGGTAAAGCCACAGCAGATGCGAGACTGGTTGCTGCATCGTATGCGACGCCAGGGTATGCAGCCTTCGGATGAGGCTGTGTCAATACTGGCAGACCGCCTGGCAGGGAATTTGCTGGCTGCGAAACAGGAGATTGACCGTCTGGTCTTACTCAAGGGGACTGGTGGGATCAGTGCTGAGGATGTCATTGAGTCGGTGGCCGATAGCAGTCGTTTTGATGCCTTCACGCTGGCCGAACACATGCTGGCAGGTGATCTGGATGCTGGTTTGCGTGTAGTTGCCGGTTTGAAACGGATGGATACGCCCCTGCCCCTGTTGTTGGGTGCGTTGATCAGGGAACTGAAAATTACCGAGGCCTGCAGGCTGGCAATACGTGCTGGTAAGCCCGAAGCTGGTGTTTTCAAACGTCTGAATGTCTGGCCCAAAAGACAGCAGCAGGTCAGGGCAGCAGCGAGACGTCTGGATACCCGCAGCCTGTTCGGGGCGTTCAGGACGTTGGCATTGATCGACCGGCAGAGCAAAGGACGTGCCGCGGGTGACCCGTGGCAAAGCCTGGACAGCCTTTTATTTCAGCTGGCCAGACATTGAATCCTGTATCTGATGGCTCGCAACCACTGGCGTTGATGGGTGGAACTTTCGATCCTGTTCATTATGGCCACTTGCGTTGCGCAGAAGAGGCGCGACGAAAACTTCATCTTGAAACCGTTTATCTGTTACCTGCTGCCAATCCTGTGCACCGTCCTGCACCGGTAGCATCACCTTCTCAACGACTGGCCATGCTGAAGCTGGCACTGACGGAATTTCCTAATCTAGCCATTGATACCCGTGAGATCAAACGTGGTGGGCCGTCGTACATGGTCGACACGCTGCTGGAATTGCTTAGTGTGTTTAAAGGCCGTCCATTGATATTGTTGCTGGGTCAGGACGCAGCCAACCAGCTACACCGCTGGGACCGTTGGCGGCAACTGTTTGAACTCGCCCATATTGTCGTCCTGGGCCGACCGGGTAGCAAGGCACATTACCGCAATGATGTGGCGCTGGAAATCAAGCACCGTTCCGGGCAGGGTATTGATCTCATGACCAGTTCTGTGGCAGGCCGGGTGTTGACGATAACAGTTGGTGCCCACGCCATTTCTGCAACTTCAATCAAGGGGATGCTACGCCGTGGGCTACAACCAAACCAGGCGATGTCAGCAGCAGAGTTGGAATACATCCAAAAACAAGGATTGTATTCATAAAAGCAGTTGAGCTTTACGCCACCTGCGCAGACAGCTAGAATTACAGGCCCTTACCGACAGGCAAAACCAAGATTTGACCAAACAAACCACTCGCGATGAATTAACCACTGACCAGTTGCAACATCTCGTTGTGTCCTCCCTGGAAGACTTCAAGGCTGCTGATATCCAGGTCATCGATGTATCAGATCAAAACCCGTTAACCGACCGTATGGTGATTGCTTCCGGGAATTCGACCCGGCATGTTAAATCCATGGCTGAAAACATGATTGTCAGGGCAAAGAGCAGTGGTAACCCGCCACTGGGTGTGGAAGGAGAGCGTGAAGGCGAATGGGTACTGGTGGACTTAAACGATGTGGTCGTACACCTGATGTTGCCTCAGACGCGGGCTTTTTATAACCTTGAAAAGCTCTGGGAGGCAAGCGCCGTTTATCGCTGCGGCGTCAGCGGCCTCGCCTGAAAGGTTAGCCTGAATGCAATTGCTGGTAGCCGCTGTGGGCCAGCGTATGCCTGCCTGGGTCAACGAAGCCTGGCATACATATACGCGCAGAATGCCAACCGGCATACGTCCTGGATTGCGGGAAATCCCACTCGCAAGACGCGGCAGAAATGCAGATACCAGACGGCTGAAACTGAAGGAGAGCCAGGCGCTCCAGGCGGCCATGCCAAAGCGAGCCAGGGTTATTGCAATGGATATTAAGGGGCGCCAGTGGTCCACACAGGAACTGGCCCAACAATTCGGCGTGTGGATGGCGGATGGCCGTGACCTTGGGATCATGATCGGTGGACCGGACGGCATAGACAAGACTGTTTTGGACAAGACAGACATCTGCTGGTCGCTGGGTCCACTGACATTTCCGCACCCATTGGTCCGGGTTATGCTTGCAGAGCAACTTTACCGGGCCTGGACGATCACCCAGAATCACCCGTATCACCGCGCATGAGTCAAAGGGTTTCCATGTTGCTGGCTTCCTCTTCACCGCGCCGTTACGAATTATTGCAGCAACTGGAGGTCGCATATAGGGTGGCTCCTGCTGATATTGATGAATCTGTGAATAGTGGCGAAAACCCGCAGGACTATGTGCGTCGTATGGCACGGGGTAAAGCACTGGCAGGTTTTTCCCAGACAGCAGGCGATTTACCGGTACTGGGGGCTGATACCATCGTTGTACTACAGGGTGAAATCCTTGGCAAACCCAGTACGAGGGCACATGCCAGGGACATGCTGCAAAGACTTTCAGGGCAAACCCACCATGTGTATTCCGCCGTCGCGCTGGCAATAAATAAAGACAATATTCAAGACCGGTTGAATATCACAACGGTTAAGTTTGGAAAACTGTCACGGACCTGGATCGCGCGCTATTGTCTTGGTAGCGAACCCATGGATAAAGCGGGTGCCTACGCTGTGCAGGGCGCCGCTGGTCAGTTCATCGAGTGCATAAACGGCAGTTATACAGGTGTCATGGGTCTGCCGTTGTATGACACAGCCCGGCTACTTAGGCAGGCCGGGTTGTTGATGTGAGTGATCTCAGGCTGGCTTCGGAGTTCAGCTCAATGACTGTCTGTGATGGTATCCTTGATCTCTTAAACCGGGCACCAGACACTGTGGAATGATGTACGCATGAGCGAAGAAATCCTGATCAATGTCACCCCGACCGAGACCCGTGTAGCAGTGGTCGAGAACGGCATGTTGCAAGAAGTCTCACTCGAGCGCAGCAGTCACTTCGGCTTTACCGGCAATATCTACAAAGGTGTTGTTTCGAGAGTTCTGCCCGGTATGGACGCGGCGTTCATCGATATCGGCCTTGAGCGCACAGCGTTTCTGCACGCGTCTGATATCTACCCGGAAGAGCGCGAACAATTGCCCGGAGACCCATTATCCATCGCATCGATTACTACGCTGGTGAGGGAGCAGGATGAGGTCATTGTACAGGTCATCAAGGATCCACTCGGCAGCAAGGGCGCACGTCTGACTACCAACATCAGTATCCCATCACGCTTTCTGGTGCTGTTGCCGGATTGCGATTCCCTCGGCGTGTCGATGCGTATCGAAGATCCGGTTGAGCGTCAGCGGCTTCAGACATTGCTGGAGATGCTGCGTCAACCCCAGGATGAACATGGCTACATTGTCCGAACCAAGGCCGAAAATGTCAGTGAATTTGCACTCGCAGCGGATATGTCTTACCTGCAGAAAATATGGGAATCTGTAGCCTCGAAAATTTCGGCCGCCAGACCGGGTGATTGCATCTATGAGGGGCTTTCGCTGCCACTGCGCGTGGTACGTGACCATTTACAGGAAGACGTGGAAAGAGTGCGTATCGACTCGCAAAAGGTGTTTGCAAGCCTACAGGATTTTACCGCCCGTTTTCTCCCTGATTGGAGCCACCGCATAGAGTATTACAAGGCTGAACGACCAATCTTTGACCTGTATGGTACAGAAGACGAAATCAACGCTGCCCTGCATCGAAAAACCTTGCTCAAGTCGGGTGGCCACCTGGTGATCGACCAGACCGAGGCCATGACGACCATCGATGTCAATACGGGTGGCTATGTAGGCCACCGCACGCTGGAGGAAACCATCTACAAGACCAACCTGGAGGCAGCCCAGGCCATTGCCCGACAACTGCGTTTGCGTAACCTGGGTGGCATCATCATTATTGATTTTATTGATATGCAGGACGAGGTGCACAAACGACAGGTGATGCTGACACTGGAGCGCGCGTTGGAACGTGATCACGCCAAGACACATATCTGTGAAATCTCAGAACTTGGTCTCATCGAAATGACACGCAAGCGCACCACCGAGAGCCTGGGCCATGTTTTGTGCGAGCCTTGTCCCGTTTGCACAGGACGGGGCGTGCTGAAAAGTGCTGATACGGTCTGTTTGGAGGTGTTCCGGGAAATCATGCGTTCCGGCCGGCAGTTTGAAGCCAGCCGTATGCTGGTTGTCGCTGCGCCGCAGGTGGTTGATAAAATCCTGGACGACCAGTCGACCACGGTTGCAGAGCTTGAAGAAGTGATTGGAAAATCCATACGTTTCCAACGCGAAGAACAATACACGCAGGAACAATTCGATGTGGTTCTGCTGTAATTGCGCATGCTAAAACTGCGTAAAATCCTGCGACGTGTGCGCACCCTGCTGTGGACGGTCCTGACATTGGTGACCGTGCTGGCTGCCGTGCTGGTGGGTATTGGTAAGTTGATGATGCCATACAGTAATTACTATCAGCCGCAGCTTGAAGACTGGTTGAGTAAAACCTTTGACCAACCGGTAAGGGTTGAGAATTTTAATGGTGAGTGGAAGGCATTTGGACCAAGAATCAGCCTGCAGGGGGTCATATTCACACCGCAAGGATCACAATCGGAGATTGCTATTCAGCGTGCAGCGCTTGATATCAAGCCCTTGAATGTATTGCTACCCGGCAGGCCCTTGTATAGTTTCAGGATCATTGGTGCCGACCTGGTGCTGGAACGAACCAAAGACGGACGTTACCTGCTCTCAGGGCTGGGGGTAAAGAATCGGCCATCGGCGAAGGATAACAAACCCGTTCATTTTAATGTGTCATTGAACGGTGAAGTCAGGTTGGAGGACTCCAGTTTGAGATTTGATGATCCGGGGCATGAAATCCACGTGTTGCTAAGCGACGTCAATGGCCGTTTGCAGCTTGATAACCAACGCGTGGGCGCAGAAATACAGGCCAGGGTATCCGATAGCACCAGCAAGCGGGTTTTGGGCGATCTAAATGCGATGGTCAAGTTCCGGCTGGATGACGAGCAACATCTTGCCAGCGCCCACTGGCATGTCAGCACCGGTGAGTTGATGCTGGCCAAGTTGGTACAGCAATTGCCCTGGCACCCGTTGATGCCTGTGTCCGGGCGCTTGAATGCTGAAGTTTGGGGGGAATGGAAACTACATAGCCCCCAGAAGATGCAGGGCGTTATTGACCTGCGTGACGCAAACTGGTTAGCGCCATCCGGTCCGCTGTCTGTCGCTCACCTGAATACCCGCTTTAACTGGCAATTCTCACAGCGCAGGAATTGGCGTATTGATTTTTCCGGCCTGCGGCTTGAACGGGCAGGTACTGACTGGAGCAGCAACCGGCTTTCAATTGCCAGGAACCTGTCCGAAAATCTTGGGCTGTGGGTCAGTTCAGATTTACTTGAACTGGACTTCCCGGTGCAACTCACTCAAATGATTATGGCGTCGTATCATACGCCCTGGCCGGAAGCCATGCCGCGTCGCGCGCAGGGCGTGGTAAAGAATTTTGACCTGTTGCTGGATGCCGGGTGGCAATTACAGCAAACCGTCGGTGCACTTGAAAATGTTCATTTATCAGATTGGGCCCGGGGGCCAGATATCAGTGGGCTGCATGCCAATATTGGGATCAGGAAAGGTCGTGGCGACGTGAGTTTTGGTGGTTCAGCTATCAAACTGATCTGGCCGCGGGTCTTCCGCAAACCTGTCATGATAGGAACGCAGGGTTGTCATGCACACCTGGTACTGGCAGCGCAGCGGAACTGGCGGATGGACCTTGAGGAGTGCAAGGTCAGCAATGAAGACCTCAGTATTTTTGGGCAGGTGCGTCTGGCATCCGGTGAAGGCAAGCCCTTTGTGGATATCAACCTGGCCATGGAGCGCGGTGATATCGCGCGTTTTGATGATTACTGGCCGCAGAATATCCTGCGCAAGCCCACCCTGCGCTGGTTGCGGTCATCTCTTGTCAGTGGCCAGGTCGAGCATGCGCGGTATTCCATGTTTGGCGACTTGGATGATTATCCATTCAGGCATCATCGGGGACATATGCAGGCCAGTGTAAAAGTGGAGGATGCAGACCTTCTGTATGCAGATGGTTGGCCGCATGCCCGCCAGATCAACGCGGTTGCAGAGTTTGAAGATGCCGGGATGCTCGTTACGGGACGCATCGGTGATTCCGGTGGCAATGTCGTCGAGCGGGTGATTGCACGTATCGATGATTTCAAGAAACCGGTTCTGGATGTGGACTACCATACCTCAATCGACATGTCGGAATGGGTGGGTTTTATCAAACAGACTCCCCTGCTGGACAACCTGGCCATCGACCCGGATCAGTTTGTTTTCACGGGTCCCGTCGAGATCAGTGGTCATATACACAACCGTTTAAAAGAAACTACCGAGCCGCTACAGGTCTCCGGTGAGGGCATCATGCGGGGCGTCCAGTTCAACGACACGGTTGCCGGTGTTCAACTCGACGATATCACCGGGGTGTTGGCTTATAACCGTGAAGGGCTTTTGGGCAAGGCGTTTGACGTTAACTATAAAGAATACCCGGCAACGCTCGATATCAAGGCCGACTGGGATGCAGATGAAGTGTTCCGTGCGAGTCTCGAAGGCAGATTGCCAGTTGACAAAGTTATCCCGGAGAATCTGTTGCTGAGTGAGCCATTGTTCAGCCATGCCAGCGGCTCAGGCAGATGGGATGTCAGCCTGTCAGTGATGTCAGTTGCAGACCAGACGGAGCGCGAAACCTGGCTGGAGATCAACAGCCCGCTTGAAGGCGTGACCATCGACTTGCCGGCGCCGCTGGACAAGCCTGCCGCTGAGGTCTGGCCACTGACCGTGCGCTATCCCGTAAGTACGGCATCAAACCTGTTGACAGCGAATATGCCAGGTCACGCGCAGTTGCAGATGGAACTGGCCGCAAAGGAGGCCCGGCCGCTGCGCGCTGCCGTACAACTCGATGAAAACGTCACTGAACTGCCAGCAGAGGGACAGTTTATTGTCAATGGCATGGCACCACTGCTGGATCTTGACGGTTGGATTGATCTGACCGTAGACCGCCTGTCGCAGGCTGAAGGGGATGGTGGGCTTGCCATGCAAGCAGCCAATGTGCAGGCAGGGCAGGTCATGATATTTAATCGTTTGTTTGATAACGTCGCAATGACCATGAACTATCAGGATGATGTTATCACGGGAAATTTTGATGGTGAAAATATCAATGGCAAAGTCCGTTACTACAAGAACGAGAAGGGCTCTCACAGTCTGACGGGTGATTTTGAACGTCTCATCATGCCGGACCCCGTCGGTGGTGGTGTAACTATGGGGTCAGATCCTGCCGAACTGCCGGAGATTCATTTCTTCAGTAAAGTGTTCAGCTATCTGGGATTAGAACTGGGTGAAACTCGAATAGAAGGGTACCCGATTGAAAATGGCTATCATATTGCCTCTGTCGAGGCACAGTCACCACGACTGGATTTTGATGCAAGTGGTGACTGGTTGAAAGATGCCGAGGGTGTGCGTTCTGATTTCAATATCAATGTCACTTCCGAAAGCCTGGGTGCGTTACTGGACGCCCTGGACATTTCCTCCGTTATGCAGGGTGGTCAGACGGTGGTGCATTTTGATGCCTGGTGGAAAGGCCCACCGGCTGAATTTGCACTGGCTCGCTTGAATGGCGACATGGATCTCAGCGTGGTGCAGGGCAGTATATTGAATGCGAGCCCGGGTGCAGGTCGTATGCTAGGTCTGTTGAGTCTGTCGGAGTTGCCACGACGTCTTGCCATGGATTTCCGGGATGTTTTTGGTAGCGGGTTCAACTTTGATGAAGCCCGCGGTTCTATGCGTTTTGAAAACGGTACCAGTTTTACCGATGATCTGACTCTGAGTTCAACTGCAGCAGAATTGGCCATCACCGGTAATGCAGATATGGTAAAGCAGACGTTTGATTACGAACTCACGGTGCGCCCGGGTGTGAGTAAGTCATTCCCGGTGCTCGGCGCATTGGCAGGTGGTCCGGTGGGTGCGGCAGCGGGTCTGGCGCTGCAAGCCTTGTTGCGTAAAGGTCTGGGTGATGCAACCGAGGCAAAATATGCAATCCACGGACCCTGGTCTGAGCCGCTGGTAGTACGACTGGACGTTGCACCTGCCAAGGATCGTGCCGGTGGCGACACAACAAATACCCTGCCCGCCCAAACGGGTAACCCCAATGCAACAACTGAGGATCGTGATGACGGACGCACTGACAATCGCTGAACAACAACTACTGGCCCCTGGGGGGCTCAGCCCGAACGACCTGCATAAAGTACTCGATCACCTCATGGCGCCATCGGTAGATGCCGGGGACTTGTATTTTCAGAACACCAGTCACGAAGTCTGGTCGCTGGAGGATGGGCTCGTGAGGAGTGGTTCTCATGCGCTTGAACAGGGTGTCGGGATTCGCGCAATCAGTGGTGAAAAGACCGGTTTTGCGTACGCCGATGAGATGATTATGCCATCGTTACTGCAGGCGTCGGGGGCTGCCCGTGCCATAGCACGGCAAGGCTTGCAGGGTAGTGTGCAGGCGTGGCATCGACAAAGCCCCACGGCGCTATACCTGCCCGACGATCCGATGGCGGCACTCGGCGCCGATCAGAAAGTTGACCTGTTGCGTCAGATCGACACCTACACACGCTCACTGGACACACGTATCAAACAGGTCATGGTCAGTCTTGCGGCCACCCACGAAACCATCCTGGTCGCTGCAACTGATGGTACGCTCGCAGCGGATGTGCGACCACTCGTACGTTTAAACATCTCGGTAATCGGTGAACACAACGGCCGCCGTGAACAGGGTGGTGCCGGCGGCGGCGGTCGTTTTGACTACCTGCATCTGGTTGCGGATAACGGTTGGCAACAATTTGCCGATGAAGCTGTCAGGCAGGCGTTGGTGAATCTCGAAGCCGAAGATGCACCGGCAGGTTGCATGACAGTTGTGTTGGGCCCGGGCTGGCCCGGTGTTCTATTGCACGAGGCCGTCGGCCACGGTCTGGAGGGTGATTTCAACCGCAAAGGAACCTCGGCATTCAGTGGCCGGATGGGGGAAAAAGTAGCGGCCGAAGGTGTGACCATCGTTGATGATGGCAGCTTGCCCCAAAGAAGGGGTTCGCTGAGTATTGACGACGAGGGAACGGCCACCGGGCGAACGGTATTGATTGAAAATGGTGTGTTGGTTGGCTACATGCAGGATCGTCTCAATGCCCGCCTGATGAACATGAAACCCACCGGTAATGGCAGACGCGAGTCATTCACCCATTTGCCCATACCGAGGATGACCAATACCTTTATGTTACCGGGTGATGCTGAGCCTGAGGAGATCATTGCCTCGGTCGACAAAGGTCTCTACGCCGTCAATTTTGCCGGTGGCCAGGTGGATATCACCTCTGGCAAATTTGTGTTTTCAGCCAGCGAAGCCTACCTGATTGAAAAAGGCAAGGTCACGCGTCCGGTCAAGGGCGCCACCCTGATCGGAGATGGTCCCGAGGTTATGACCCGGGTCAGTATGGTAGGTAACGACCTGCAACTGGACACGGGTGTGGGGGTGTGTGGCAAGGATGGGCAAAGCGTGCCCGTGGGGGTCGGCCAGCCGACTTTGCGGATTGAGGACCTTACCGTGGGCGGGACGCAGACTTGAGAACGGAATATTCCAATTTCTCAACTGGGTCTGCAGGTTCCTATGGTGTCGGCTCACTTCTGCGGTCTCGAGTCTGTACGGCTGCTGCAACTCAATCCGCAGAGATACGGGTAATTGATTCTGAGACCTTCACCAACAGGGATGTTGGTACAGAGCCTCCATGGATGGATTCACGGCGTGTCTCAGAAACAGTTACCCGTGTCGCTGCCTTGCTTACTGGCCCGTTCTATCAGTCAGGTGGTAACGGTGGTAACGGGGTGCGTTCGCTTGTCTCACGCAGCAGTTTGAATAGTTTGCGCGCGGCTACCGGTGCTTTGCCTGCCTGCACTTCTTTGTTGGCGCTGCGGATCAACTGGCGCAATGTTTGGGTGTTGATGTCGGGGCAATGTTGCAGCAACGTTGCCAGATCATCGTCCGTGCCGGCGAGTAAACGGTCGCGCCAGGCTTCGAGCAGATGATGACGCGCGTTCAGTCTTCTCTGGTGCTGGTCAAACTGATCCATTGCCTGCGCGAGTGGCTGGGCGTCGCGTTTGCGCAACATCTTTGCGATCGTTTGAAGTTGTCGTTTGTGGGCACCGTGTTTTCGGATGCTACGGGCAAACTCAATCGCTTCACGCAATTCATCATCCAGAGCAAGAAACTGGCAACGACTGGCCGGCAAGGCAACGATTTTTTTGGCCAGGTTCAACCATTCAAGTGCCTCGCGTTTGCGTTGGCTCTTACTGATATCTACCGGGTTGTTTTCAGTTTCAGGGTTATTCATTCAAGGCTTGGAGTTGTTCAATGACAGATTCAAAGATGGAGGCGCCTATGGTAGCCCAGGATGTGCCTGACCGCGATCAGGCGTTGACGCTGCTGGCAGATAGCGCAACCGTTGCGATCGAGCACGCCAGACGGTTGGGCGCAGACCATTGCGAGGTATCAGCCAGTATCCATCATGGTGTGAGTGCCAATGTGCGTATGGGTGAGGTCGAAACACTGGAACATTCACGTGACCGGGGACTCGGTATCAATGTTTACGTCGGCCATAGCAAGGGCCATGCCAGTAGTGCTGATCTGCGTACCAATACCATCCGTGATTGCGTTGCCAGGGCTGTGGACATCGCACGCTTCACCCAGGCGGACAAGTGTAATGGTCTGGCGCCCGCTGACCGTCTGGCGGTTGATTTCCCTGATCTGGATTTATGGCACCCCAGACCTCTGGATGCAGACGCTGCCATCGCACGGGCACTGGAATGTGAAGCGGGGGGTCTGGAAAATACCGGTATCACCAATTCAGATGGCGCGTCGGTCTCCAGCAGTATTGGTATAAGTGTTTACGCCAACTCGACGGGTTTTGTCGGTCGTAGTAGCGGCACCAATTTCAGCCAGAGCTGTGTCCTCGTGGCGGGTAAGAAAGAGGGTATGCAACGTGACTACTGGTACGATTCACGACGTGCTTTATCTGACCTTGAAAGTGCTGAAGCGACCGGTCGTGAAGCAGCCCGCAGAACCGTCCTGCGCCTGGGTGCCCGTAATATTCCAACCTGCGAGGTGCCGGTGCTGTTTACACCACAGGTCGCGCGTGGCCTCGTCGCACATCTGCTGGGTGCAATTTCTGGCGGCGCATTGTATCGTAACGCTTCATTTTTGAAGGATACGGCCGGTGTGCAATTATTTCCGGTCTGGATGCAGATGTCGGAGTTCCCGTTGTTGATGCGTGGGCCGGGGAGCACCGCGTTCGATGCCGAGGGCGTGGCGACACGGGAGCGACATCTTGTTGACGCCGGTGTACTCACGCACTACGTGTTGGGCAGCTACTCCGCCTGCCGGCTTGGACTCGAGACGACCGGTAACGCCGGTGGCGTGCACAACCTGTGTGTCAAGCCGGGTGATTATTCTGAACGGGATTTACTGCAACAAATGGGTACCGGCCTGCTGGTGACCGAGGTTATGGGCCAGGGTGTCAGTATAGTGACCGGGGACTATTCACGTGGCGCGAGTGGTTTCTGGGTAGAAAATGGGGAAATTCAGTATCCGGTCGATGAGGTCACAATAGCGGGGAATCTGAGGGACATGTTCATGTGCATTGAGGCGGTCGGTACGGATATCGATGACCGTTCCGGAATTCAGACGGGATCCATCCTGATGGGCCGGGTAACCGTCGCGGGCTCTTGAACAAACCTGGTGATAAAAAACTGTTGCATCATCAATTTGAAGGCACTTTGAGTGTTGCGGCCTATTCGAATCGCCATTCTTTTGACCATTCTGGTGATTGTGGCGGGAAGTCAGTGGCTGAAAGAAAATCGACTCGGTCGTTGGGACAAGTCTCTGTGGATGACCATATACCCGATTCTGGCAGAACCCGATAAAGACCTGCAAAACTTTGCGGATGGACTACAGGTGAGGTCTTTCCGGGACATTGGCCTGTTCCTGCGCCAGCAGGCGGCTCACTATGGACGAGGGTCGCAAGAACCCCTGGTCATCCAGGTAGCGCGCCCCCTCGATCATTTGCCGCCATCGTTACCGGTTGAGAACTCGGGTTTTAGTGTGGCGCTCTGGAGTTTGAAAATGCGTTGGTGGGTATGGATGAATGGCCGACAGGACGGTCTGGCGCCTGCTGACGTCCAGATGTTTGTGGTTTACCAGAAAAAACCATCAGACGGCCAACTGGAACGCTCGGTGGGTATGAGGAAAGGCAGTTATGGTGTTGTCAATGCTGTCGCCGGTCGGCAAATGGCGGCTCACAACCGCATTGTGATTACACATGAACTGCTGCATATACTCGGTGCCACTGACAAATATGAGCTGTACACCGGCCAACCCATTGCGCCAGACGGGCTTGCGAACCCCAAGCAGTCACCACTTTACCCGCAAACACGTGCCGAAATTATGGCTGGACGGATTGCGGTTTCAACCAATCGCCGGCGTAACCCGGCCAGTCTGAAGGCTTGCGCGGTCGGCAATAAAACAGCCCGTGAAATTGGTTGGCTGACTGATTAACTCATATTTTTTGTTGTTGGGGGGACAGCGGCCAATTACTGCATAGGGCGATCAATCCGTGATCCGGTAGTGTTTGGCGTTCCTTGCCATCAATATTTTTGCCAGCCACGGCAAGTGGCGGTTCATGAACACGATAAAGCGGTAAAAAGTACCCGGGACCAGGACCGTTTTCACCCTCTCACCGGCCATGTTGCCCAGCGCGCAGCGGACCACGTCTTTTGCTTCCATCCACATATAGGCAGGCAGTTTGCTTATCATCTCACGTGTGCCGTTGACATCGTGAAACTCACTGTAAGTGAACCCAGGACACAACGCACAGACCCTGATGCCTTTTTCCGCATTTTCCAGTGCCAGTGCTTCACTGAACTTGATCAGGAAGGATTTACTGGCTGAATAAAGCGTGTGGCCCGCGCTGGACATGACCAGGGGGGCAACCGATGCCACATTGACGATTGAACCATGACCGCGTGTCTGCATTCCGGGCAGCAGGCGCCAGGTCAGCTCACACACGGTGGTGACCATCACCTGGATGAAATCTGCGTGTGCCTGCCAGTCGGGGACGTGGTAACTGCCGGC
>CAZYVH010000064.1:0-3826 GCA_964650905.1 uncultured Wenzhouxiangellaceae bacterium
CAATAGCAGTCAACGAAAACACCCACAGTAGCAATTTGTACATACTCAATCCCTCCTCAAAAACCGGTCGATGCCGCGCATCGCTTCCTTTGTCTGTATCTGTTGAACAAATAAATCACGTTCAATATCAAGTTTATTCTTCAGTTCATCGCTGCCATTTTCCAGTGCATGACGCTCAAAGACCGGGTTTTTGATCTGTTCTGTCGCCATTTTCTCTGCCCGGGCAAGTGCCGCGCTGTCACAATCATCGTCAACAAGCTCGTGTGCAATACCAAGTTGCAGACAGGTCCTTGCATCAAAACTGGCATTACTGGCCAGCCACTGCCGGCTTTTCTGACGGCCAATGACAGCGGGTAACATCGCTGTCCAGCCGCCATCGGGACTGAAGCCGACCTCGGCGTACCAGGGTGTGATGGTCGCCTTGCGGTGCATCAGCACATGATTGGAGGCCAGCAAAAAGCCCAGCGAACCACCGGTGACCTGCCCCTGAACCGCACACACGACCGGCGCCGGGTGTGTGTAGAGGGCAAGGATGGCCTCGTTCAGCAAACCAACGACTTCATGGGCATAGTCACCTATCCGCTGACGTTGCTGCTGGAAAGCCAACAGGTCACCGCCGGTTGAAAATGAACGCCCCTCGGCGCGCAATACCAGCGCGTCAGCAGCAAGACATTGCGGTTCACCCAGCGCTTGCAGCAGCGACGTAAGCAGGCCCGGCACCAGTGCGTTATGACGTTGTGGGCGGTTCAGGCTTAGGACCGCAACCGTGCCTTTACGGGTCAGGCTGACCAGGCGTTCAGACATCGGCGGACAACACTTGCCTGACGTCACCCACGTAGACTAGGGCCCGGCCCGTGGCGATCAACCGGCCATCCATTCCGTGGCAGGTGGTGGTCAGGTCGGCCAGCTTCTTTTCCGGCCTCAAGGCGGTGACTTCCACGTCCGCCGTCAGGGTCTCGCCGGCCGCCGCAGTCTGCTCGAAACGGGTTTCCTGCTTCAGGTACATGGTCCCTTCACCGGGCAAATGAACACCGAGCAGAAAGGAAAACAGCGCACCGATCAGCGGCTCTGGAATACACCTGTCCGTCAGCTTATGACCACTCAGCCGCGAGTATGCTGCTAGCTCTTCCACGCGAAAAGCCCGCGATATTTCCGCCCGGTCACCCACTTTCATGGCATTACCCGGCACTGGCCCTGGCACGTGGTAACACCATCTTTTTGCCGCACCACTGCCATCTCGATTTCTGAACCGCGGCGGTGGGTTGCAACAATTCTGGCACTGAACAGCATCTCATCACCGGCAAAGGTGGGTGCAGGAAACATCACGGACTGGTCGGCAAGACGGGCACCGGGAAGCAGTTCTTCCACCAGGCCCCGCAACACGCTGCACAGTAACAGCCCGTGCGCCACGGTCCGGCCAAAACGGGTACGGGCAGAAAATTCCGGATCCACATGTATCGGGTTGTCATCACCGCTGAGACTGGCGAAGGCGTCGAAATCCGCCTGGCTGAAGCAACGCTCAAGGCTGGCCTGCATGCGCCGGCTCATGCGCTGATGTCCGCCGGGGTGGGCAAGAGGTGTTTTTGAACCTTCCCGGCGGCGGTGCGCGGAAACTCCGTTACCGGAATGAATACTTTTGGCACCTTGTAGGCTGCCAGGTACTGTCTGCAATAATCCTTTATCTGCGTAGCGGCCGGCAGGTGGTGGCCGGGGCGGGTCAAAACGTAGGCACAACCCGCCTCACCCCACTTTGCATCGGCCACACCGATGACTGCCGCCTCGAGTATGTCCGCGTGCCCGGCCAGCACGTTTTCGACCTCCGCCGCGTAGACATTTTCACCACCGGAAATATACATGTCCTTGAGCCGGCCAATGATGTAATAGTAACCGTCATCGTCCTGCCGCCCCAGGTCACCACTGCGCAACCAGCCGTCATCCGTCAGTGCCTCGGCAGTCGCCTGCGGGTTGCGGAAGTATCCCGGCGTGATCCCCAGGCCCGAAAACCACAGCTCGCCAGTCTCGCCGTGCGCAACGTCTTTGCCGTCGCTGCCCACCAGGCGCACGGACGCCATCATTTGCGGTTTGCCCACCGAACCGGTTTTGTGGGCTGCGTTGGCGGCGTCCATCAGGAACACGGTGGGACCGGTTTCAGTCATGCCCATGCCATTGAGCACTGTTGCACCGCGGGCTGCAAACTGGCCTAACAGCAATTCGGGCATCGGTGCGCCACCACAACCCCAGCAGCGCACCCGCGAGAGGTCCAGTTCAGCAAAGCGCTCGTGCAGGCTGATGGCCTGGTAAATGGCCGGTACACCGAAAAAAGTGTCCAGTGCCCCGGTTTCCAGCAGTTCCACGGTCCGTTCCAGGTCGAAACCATGCGTGATCAGCGTCCTGGCGCCCATGATCAGTGCCGGCATCGTCGTCAGGTTGATGCCGCCGGTGTGGAACAACGGCAGGTAATTGATACTCGTGTCATCAGCACGCAGACCCATTGCCTGGGAGATGTTGATGTAATTGGCCAGGGCCATGCCGTAGGTCTGGATAACAGCCTTGGGTCTGCCGGTGGTACCGGATGTGTACAACAGGTACCAGGTTTCATCGGCAGACCAGCTGGCCCTGCCCGCCAGTGGCTCGAACACGTCCCGGCGCGCATGAATACCGGCTTCACCCATATCGTCCAGGTTGAGATAGCGCACCGGTGCCGCTGCCAGGCGTTGTGCAACCTGACGGTCTTCGGCCCCGGAGATGAGCCATCCTGCGCCACAATCGGCCAGCAATGGCGCCAGTTCCCGCGCCGGCATCCGCCAGTTCAGGGGAACCGCGATGGCGCCCAGCCGTGCGCAGGCAAATAATATTTCAAAAAACTCGATGCGGTTTCTGCACAGCAATGCCACGCGGTCGGCCTGCGTCACACCCAGGCTGGCCAGCAGCGCGGTGGTGCGCCCGCAACGCAGGTGCAGTTCACGGTAGCTGACCTGCTCACCGATAATGATGTCTTCCAGGGCGACCCGGTCCGGGCCCAGGTCGGCGCGTCTGGCCAGGAAATCAAAAACCGGAAAGGCCATCGTTATGACTTCTCACCCATTGTCGGTGTAATCGTTCGATTCCAGGAACGCGTGAAAGACCCGGTTGAATTCATCCGGATGGGACAGAAAAACAACATGCCCTGCACCCTCGATAGCGACCTCCCGGTAGGAACCGCCACACCGCGTGTAATCGTCGAGCAGTGTTCTGATCTGATCCATCATCGGTTGAGGGGGGTAGGCCTCGGCACCCGGGAAACCGGGCAACAACCCCGTTGGGCCCCAGGTTCCCGGGTCCGAAGCGGCCGTGTTGGAAATGGCGACGTCATCCGTACCATAGACCCACAGCACCGCTGGTTTTTTCCGGACCGCCAGGATCCGCTCGACCAGGTTGCCCACATACCTTGATGAAATGGCGTTCATCGGGCCCCACTTCCCGGGTGCAACGTACGGCCAGTTCGGAGAGTTTTCCTTGTCCCCCGGAATATCTTTATCGCCCAATCGTGCCAGGAACATGGCATCCAGCAGGGCGTCCTCGCGGTCCGGGATAAACGGGGGACCCCATACCAGTCTGCGCAGCACCTCTCGCGGGCTGAATGGCGAGTGGGTAGTCCGGTCTCCGTCTTTAAGGCCCTGCAGCAAGTCAGGGTTGATCAGACCGCCCCCGGAGCCGGCAAAGTCATAGGTGGTGGGTGTGCCACGCGCGTCTTTGGTCCCGCCGAAACCATAGGGAGACCCGGGACCCGACTGGGTCACCGAGATGAGGCGTTCGGGCACGGCGGCCATCATCCACCACACGACCA
>CAZYVH010000064.1:3926-17727 GCA_964650905.1 uncultured Wenzhouxiangellaceae bacterium
TGGGTCACCGAGATGAGGCGTTCGGGCACGGCGGCCATCATCCACCACACGACCAACCCGCCAAGCGAAACACCTACGAGGTGAAACCGGTCGTAGCCAAGATGGTCCATGAGTGCGACCGCGTCATCCACAAATTCGCGCATGCCCAGGGTGGCGTTGATCTTAACGGCAGGGTCTGAATCACCAAATCCGCGCTGATCGAACGCAATCGCCCGGTACTGCGGTGGCAATGCCACCATCGTTTCTTCCCACCAGGTTGCGGAGGAGAAATTGCCGTGGATGAGCAATACAGGAGTACCGTCTTCAGGACCAGAAAACAGAACCCGGGTCGTCAAGCGGTCGGTCGTTACAGTTTGCGCGGTGATACCGGCTATGGTTGGAATGCTCATTTCAGAGTGTCCTTTGATACATTTGTTTGTCGCCGGTCTATTTTGCTGCCCCCCATTGGACAATTGCCCCGGCCCACACATAGCCGATACCCGCAGCGAGGATGACCATCGTGTCGCCGGTATTGAGACGACCCTGTTCGATACCGGCTTCAATATTGATAATCGCATCCTGCTCACCAATATGACCCACACGGGAAAGATAAACACTCTGTTCTTCACTGAGCCCCAGGTGCCCAAGCAGTTCCTGATGTGCCGATGGTTTGACCAATGACATATTAAAGAAGTCGACATCGGCGCGTGTATACGATGAACCGTCAGCTTTACTGCCGGACCTTTGCAGTGATTTGTCTACACAGGTCAGCCAGTTCGGGATGGAAACCTCACCGAGGCGGGTTTTCATCGCCACCGGGTCAATGAGTCTGAATTTGAAACCACCCGCAGCCACAGCCGCGTCTGTCGGGTGCTGAACCGTGCCGCTGGCCGGTACGATCACGCTGCGGCTCATCGAACCGTCCGCGATCAGGTGCATGCCAAGTACGTGGTTTTCAGGCCAGTCACGCTTGAGGATCATGGCGCCGGCACCGGCCCCGATGTTCCACAAAAAAGACGTGTCGACATCCGTAAAATCGATAAAATGCGAGGTCGCGTAGCCACCGGCGATGAGGATCGTGTTGATGGTGGGGTCATCGGCCATCAAACCCCCGGCAAGTTTCAATGCCGCGACGCTCGTAGCGCAACGGGTGTGAACGTCAATACCCCAGGCGTTTTCGGCGCCAATCTCGTGGGCCAGATCAATGGCGGTCGTCCACAGCAGGTATTCGCGCCATTCCTCCGTGGTACCCAAAACGACATCAATGTCCAATGGGTCGATGTCCGCTTTTTCAATCGCCTTGCGGGCTGCGTGAACGGCCATCTGGTTGGGGTGGATGTTTGGGTCCGCGATGTACTTGCGTTCGATGCCGAGTTTTTCCCGGATGACCCATTCTGGCATGCCGCTGATTTCAGCGATCTCCTTCGCGGTGACATAAGTATCCGGAAAGAAGGTACCGGTGGAGACGATGCCCATGCTGATCATACGGTTTCCTTCAGCGACCCATAAAAGTTCAATAAAAGCTGATCAAGCCTGGTTTGGCCTGATGCCATTGGCGATCAGATCCGCCACGGTTTCGGCAATTTTGGACACACCATGACTCTCGCCCCACTCGGTAGCCCTCATCCCCAGGATAACGGCCATGCCCATGATCGCCCATGACCAGGTTTCATAATCCCCGTCGCGGATCTCACCTTGCTCCCCCGCCTTCCTGAGGTTTTCCTGGTAGGCCCTTGCAAAACTCCTGTAGTGTTCACGATAGGCCTCATTGGCGACAAACTCTGCCTCGGAAATAATACGGTAAATACCCTTGTGTTGACGGGCAAACTCGATGTATGCCTCAAGCCCCTTGCGCTCAGCCGTCAAACGATCGGGGGCATCGGCCACCCTTTCGGCGATCCAGCGACGTGCGTGCAGACTCATGAAAGACACCAGGGCTTTGAAAATCTCCTCCTTGGAATCAAAATACGTATAGAACGTCCCGAGCGCGACACCCGCACGCTGGGTGATGCCGCTGACACCCGCATCGTGGAAGCCCTTCTCACCGAACTCGACTTCCGCAGCACGCAGGAGCTTTTCCCGGGTCAGCTTACCTCTGGATGTCTTGGGTATCTTGTTAGAACTTGAAACTTGATTCATGTTTCATAATGTTGCATACTTTGACCGGAATGGCAAGACCTATCCGGTACTTCGGGTTCATATTCAAGGCACTGCACCGATCAACTCGCACAGGCATCGAACTGTAACACAAGAGGAATCAACCATGAGCAAATCAATAGAACAGCAAACCGGTCAAAACCGCTGGCGGCCGCTGTTTCTGGCCATCGCGGCATCACTGGCCTCGTTGGTAGCAATACCAGCAACGACACTTGCCCAATCCAATTCTGAAGAAGAGGGCGCAGGGATGCTCGAAGAGGTTATCGTCACGGCGACACGCCGGGAAGAAAGCCTGATGGAAGTACCGATCGCGGTAACCGCGATCACGGGTGATGAACTTCAGCAATTTGGTATACCTGACATCACCTACATCAGCCAGATGTCACCGAACACGACACTCAAGGTCTCGCGTGGCACCAATACCACACTGACCGCATTCATCCGCGGCGTGGGCCAACAGGATCCGGTCGCGGGTTTCGAGTCCGGTGTCGGGCTCTATCTCGACGACGTTTACCTGAACCGTCCACAGGCAACGGTCATGGAAATTTATGACGTGGATCGTATCGAAGTACTGCGCGGCCCGCAGGGTACGCTTTACGGGCGCAATACCATCGGTGGCGCCATCAAGTATGTCACCAGGCGCCTCAACCCGGATGGCGCGGAAGCGAAGGTAAAATTGACCTATGGTAGCGACAACCAGATTGACCTGGTACTGACCGGTTCGACACCGCTTTCCGACAGCTTCAGAATTGGTGGCTCAGTCGCTACATTCAATCGCGATGGTTTTGGTGACAACCTCAACCTGCCAGGGGTGGACAACTACAACAAGGATACGCTGGGTGCACGCTTCAGCGCTGAATGGGAGCCGAACGAAGATGTCTTCATGAGGTTCACGGCTGACTATGTGGATGATGACTCTGACCCGAGACAGGGACATCGCCTGGTTGCGGCAACCATATCTGGAAATCCCATACTGGATGACGTTTTTGACACGCAATCGGGGCTCAATAACCCCACTCAGTCCGTGAAAGCAAAAGGTTATTCCCTGTTGGCTGAATGGAATGCCAGTGACCTGGTCACCTTTAAAAATATTCTCGCCTACCGCGATGATGAGAGTTGGACACCGATCGACTTTGACAGCCTGCCGGCAGCTGACCTCGACGTACCCGCCAACTATGAAAATGACCAGTTCTCAGAAGAGTTGCAGATGCTGTTCTCGGCTGACCGCTGGAACGGGCTGCTTGGTTTCTACTATCTCGACGCCAACGCACACACGGCTTTTGACGTGATCCTTGCACAACTCGGTGGCCTGCTGGGTTTGCCGGGTTTGAATGCCTACACACAAGGTGATGTCGGTACCAAGACCTGGTCGGTATTTGGTGACTTCACGTATAACCTCACTGACCAGTGGAGTGTTTCCGCCGGTGGACGCTATACCGAGGACAAGCGTACTTCAACGGTATTGCGGGAAACCAAGCTCGGCGGGACCTCTGAACTCTTTGGCGGCAATGCGTTTACCATTGCGACGACATCCGATTTCCATGGTTCGGAAACCTTTACCAAGTTCACACCCAAGGCTTCCATCAACTGGGCACCCAACGAGGACCAGATGCTCTACGGTTCCTACAGCGAAGGCTTCAAGGGCGGTAGCTTTGACCCACGTGGCCAGACCTCTGCCACACCGGACTTTAATGGTGATGGGGTGGTCTCCGAGGACGAGATTTTCGATTTCATGAAATTTGATCCGGAAACCGTCGACACCTTTGAATTTGGCTGGAAAGGGACGCTTTTGCAAGGCCGCATGACTTCCAAACTGGCCGTATTTTTCTCCAGTTACACCGATGTGCAGATTCCCGGTTCAATTGGTTTTGACTCCACGGGTGATGGCGTTGAAGACACCTTTATTGGCATTACCTCAAACGCCGGTGACGCTGACATCAATGGTGTTGAATGGGAAGGTCAGGCCATCCTGGCTGAAGATCTGGGACAAGCCGGCAGCGGTTTGCGTTTTGGCTGGTCCGTGGGTTATGTCGATGCCAAGTACAACGAGTTCATCGACGCCTTCGGCAACGACGTGGCAGACCAGCGCGTTTTCCAGAACACGCCGGAGTGGACCGCAAGCGGCATGCTGAGCTATGACACACCGGTTAACCTGTTTAACACGCCCGGTGTTTTTTCCGTCATCACTTCCCTGTCCTATCGGAGCAAGACCAGCCAGTTTGAAACGCCAAACGAATTCCTTGACCAGCCCTCCTATTCACTCTGGGATCTGAGCCTGGTCTGGACCCAGGATGATGGACGCTGGAGCGCTGGTATCCACGGCAAAAACCTGGCCGATGAGGAGTACAAGATCGCAGGATACTTCTTCCCGAGCCTGGGCCTTGAAAATAACGTCACGGCTTTTTACGGCAACCCAAGGCAGGTCTGGGCTACCGTGCAGTACCACTGGTTCTGATTATTTCAGAACGCCTGAAACTAAAACGGCGCAGTCTGGCTGCGCCGTTTTCGGTTACACTCTCGCATCATCGTGGGTAGAAGACACATGCCGGTAAACAAAGCTGTAACTGCAAACCGTGCTTATGTTTTGTTTATCCTTGTACTGGTCTACACCTTCAATTTTATTGACCGCCAGATCATTGGCATACTTGCGGTGCCCATCAAGGCTGAGCTGTTACTCACCGATACCGAACTGGGCCTGATGGGCGGTCTGGCATTTGCGTTGTTTTATACCGGGCTGGGCATCCCCATCGCCATGCTCGCTGATCGCTTCAACCGTACCTGGATCATGACAGCCGCCCTGGCCATCTGGAGCGCAATGACTGCTGCTTCCGGACTCGCGACAAATTTCTGGCAATTATTTTCCGCCCGCCTGGGCGTAGGCATAGGCGAAGCAGGTGGCGTGGCACCGGCATACTCCCTGATTTCAGATTTCTTTCCACCCAATCAACGCGCCCGGGCCCTGAGTATTTATTCATTCGGTATCCCGATTGGCAGTGCCATCGGTATCGTCTTCGGTGGTGTGATCGCCAGCATGCTCAACTGGCGGGTCGCTTTTTTCATTGTCGGATTAGCCGGCATCGCGATTGCGCCCCTTTTCAAGCTCACGATCAAGGAACCACCCAGAGGAGGCTATGACCACCAACGCGAGGATTCCACACCCCCGGGGCTACTGACCATTTTGCGTCTGTTGATCAAAAAACCCAGTTTCTGGCTGGTGTCGATAGGTGCATCCTGTTCATCGATGATGGGTTATGGCCTGTTTTTCTGGTTACCCTCGTTTTTTGTGCGCAGTTACCAGATGACACTATTGAGTGCTTCCTTGCATTACGGTGCGGTGTTGCTGGTGGGTGGGATAGCCGGAATCTGGGCGGGCGGTTGGCTTGGCGACCGTTTTGGCCAGATGAAATATTCGCGTTATGTCAACATACCTGCACTGGCGTACATCATTTCCATACCATTTTATCTAATGGCCATGCTGTCAACCGACCAGAACCTGACCTTTGTCGTCCTGCTGGTGCCAACGGCACTGGGCCTGGTATGGCTTGGGCCGGTAATCTCGGTGATTCAACACCTGGTTCCACCCAACATGAGAGCGACTGCCTCGGCTATATTTCTGTTTATCAACAACCTGATCGGGATCGGCATCGGCACCCTCGCGATCGGCGCGTTGTCGGATGTTTTACAAGTGCAATACGGTGATGATTCTCTGCGCTATTCAATTCTTGCCGGCACCGGGTTTTATATTCTGGCAGCTTCTTTATTCTTCCTGGCTTCCCATTACCTGGAGCGGGACTGGGAAGGCTGATCCCACCGCTTCGGTAGCCATGATCAGACCAGATTCAATGTCAGGGCTGGATTTGTCACCGGGTTGGGCTATTAATAAAGTTACGACTACCCTTGTATCTGAATTTTACAAAACTCGGGAAATACGACCCGTACGATAAGCCCGATTGTATTTATTGCAAAACCTGTCACGGCCCAGCACAGCCTCGGCAGCCAGCAACAACGGCACCATACCAGGCGATGACGGGTCCATGATCGCTGAATCCATACCGGCAGAAAGTGCGAGGACCAGGAAGGCCTGGTTAATGAACTTTCTTGCCGGAGAGCCAAAGGATATATTACTCAAGCCCCCGGTGAGATGGGCATCCGGGTACTGCTGACGTACCTGGCGCATGGTTTCACAGGCTATAAAGCCAGCCTCATCGCTGGTGGATATCGCCATGATCAGGGGGTCAATATAGAGTTTCTCATCTGCAATACCTGAAGCCCGGGTTGCATTGACCAGGCGATCAATAATGTCCATCCGGTCGTTGACGGTCTTTGGAATGCCCTTTTCATCCAGCGCCAGCACAATGACCGGGCACTGGTGTTCAGCCACCAATGGCAACACATGTTCAAGACGTTCCGGTTCGCCGCTGATCGAGTTGATCATCGGTTGCCGTTCGACCGCCTCAATGGCTAACTTCAGCGTGGCGGCATGGGGGCTATCCAGGCACAACGGCACTGCAACGGTCTGCTGCACGGTCTTTATCAACCAGATCATATCCTTGGCTTCCCTTTCCGGACCCGTACCAGCGTTGACATCCAGGTAGTCGGCACCGGCCTCGACCTGCTCCAGCGCCAGTCTTTCTATCAAGGCCGTGTCGCGTTCTCTTATTGCGGCCCCGATCTCGTTGCGTGTGCCGTTGATCTTTTCGCCAATTATCACCATGTCGGTCTTTCCTTTGGAAAACGGGTTGCGAGCGCCAGTTCACGATTGAAATTCTTCTGTTGCTTAAGGTCTATTCGCACCGCACGCCGCGCTATCCGCTCCGCCTGGGCGCGCATTGCTTTAGAGACCAGCGCCATCTTGGCACCGGTACCCGCTGCGTTGCCCGCTTGCAGGTAAGTGGCTTTGGGTAAGTGTGGTAATAAGCCGATTTCAACCGAGTTTTCCACATCCAGGTAAGTTCCAAACGCACCAGCCAGTACCAGTTCGTCGACCGCTTCATGCCGGGTATTGGAAAGCGTTAACAATGTCGAGATGCTGGCTGCGACTGCGGCCTTGGCCAACTGGACCTCGCTGATGTCCTGCTGGGTAATTACGATGTTCTTGCCGTGACCAGTCTTGCTTGCTCCGACGAGCAAATACTCTTTTCCCGAGTCACCGAGCCGAACACCCGGCTGACCCGGTTGCAGATGGCCACGATAATCAATGGCGCCCGTGCGATGGAGCATGGCAACCGCATCGACGACTCCGGAGCCGCACAGACCCACAGGCAGCTCGTTTCCGATGGTTATCATGGCAAGGCCATCCGCCGTCATTTTGATTTTCTCGATGGCACCCGGTGCAGCACGCATCCCGTGGTGGATGTGGCCACCCTCAAAGGTCGGGCCTGCCGGGCAGGACGCTGTCAATAACAAACCCTGTCCAGGCCTGGACAGGACGATCTCGGTATTGGTACCAATATCAATCCCCAACGCTATATGACTGCAGTCATGCAATCCGTTGGCAAGAATCATGGCAACGTGGTCAGCCCCGACAAATGCACCAATGGCCGGCAGCACATATACGTGAACATCACCTGCCGGGGCATCGTTATCAAACTCAATGCCTATGTCTCCCGCCCTCACATCCACCGCCGCGGTGGTAGCGGCAACAAAAGGTGCAGCCAGCAGTCCGTCAACGGGCAAGGCCAGCAACAAATGTATCATCGCCGTATTGCCCACCACACATAGATCGGTAAGTTGTTCCGACCTGTCGTCTGTCTGCCCCTTTCTGGTATCCAGCAGTTGTTTAATCAGTTTACTAATCCCGGTCCGCACGCAAGTGGCCAACTGCTGTGCCTGCCTGCGACCCTTGCGGGCACAGGCAAGCCGACTGATCAGGTCTTCACCGTAGTTAATCTGCGGGTTGGTCATGGCGCGGGCAGCCAGTTGCTCGCCCGTTTCAAGCTCAAGCAGGTAGGCTGCAATTTTGGTGCAGCCAATATCGAGGGCAACACCGAGTGGTCGCCTGTCCGCTTCGGTCCGATGGCGCAGCACACCGCCATCAACCATGAGCTTCTTTGCACTACCCTTTAGTTGCAACCTTTGCTGGTTAGCCAGTGTGGTGCGCGGTATGTGGACACCCGCGTCAGCAATGAGCCGCGCCCTGCACGCAAGCCGCTGACCGGTATCGATCTCCTCCTGGTTCAAAGCCTGGCATTCGGCTTCGCTGGGAGCAGGCACGTTGTCACCCAGTACTGTCACGCGACAGCGACCGCAGAGGCCGTTGCCTCCGCAGTTGGCGGCCAGAATCAGGCCGGCCTCACGACCGGCTTCCAACACCGTTGACCCCTTGGCAACCTCAACCCTTGCACCAACGGGTTGAAAAGCAATCTTGACAGAACCGGACACTCAAGTTATGCCTGTGCATCCCAGGTTTTGGCCAGCCTGACCGCGGCCTGTGCGTCCGCGCCCCAATCATCCGCTCCCACGATCTTGCACACCCCGGCATCGACGGGCCCACCGCCAATCATGATCCGTACCTTGTCTCTCAGACCCGCTTTTTCAATCAGGCTGACCGTGTCTTTCATTGAATCAAAAGCAAGGGTCAGTAAACCGGACAAACCGAGCACAGTGGCGTTGGTATCCTCGAGCGCACTAACAAATTGGGCAGGTGGCACATCGACGCCAAGATCTGTCACATCGAAATTTGCCGATTTCAGCATATTGACGACGATGTCCTTACCGATATCGTGGATATCACCCTGTACCGTGCCGATAACGACCGCACCGGCACTGACCTGGGTCGCGGATTGCAACCCCGGCCCCAGCAGTTCACCCACCTGCTTGAAAATCTCACCCGACATCATCAGGTCAGAAACAAAGTACTCATTTTTTTCGAAGCGTTCACCGACCTCGGCCATACCCTGTTGGCAGGCCTTCAGTATACTCAGCGCATGGGTGCCGCCAGCCAACTCCTTATGAACAATTTCAAGAACTTCGTCTTCTTCAAGTTCGGCCAAAGCTTTTATCAGCTGTTCCAACATCGGTTTTCTCCTATTTGCCGACAGGCATCAGGCAGTGTCTGTCATGAAGTTTTCCAGTTTCACCGCTTCCCCGGGGGGAATGAGGATGCATTGCCCGTCCGGCGACTCATCCCATGGCCCGTGGATCAGTTTTTCAATCAGGCTCGTTTGACCGTCCAGTTCTTCGTATTGCAATGCATGTTTATCCGCAACACCCCTGGCGTAATCGTGCGCCTCCAAATGCGCTTCTTTACCGGCGGTATTGATATAAACGAGCCTCCGGTAGTGCCGCAGCATCGTGTGCAGCAGGCGTTTGGCACGCGCGGGGCCCCAACGCTCAACTGCGCGTTCATATTCATTGAATGGCGTACCACACCTCGCACCCGCCCATCCACAGGTCAGAAAATAAGTACCTGGCTGCCTGGTCATTTGCTGCCGGTAGTCATCATGTGAGCCCAGGAATATGCCGATACAGTCGTGTGTTCGTGCGATCACCAGACGCGAACGGGTGGCCCGCAGCCCGACGGTTGCCTGTGAGCAGAGCCCGAAGCCAAGTACGATCGGGTCGTATTCACCATCCAATTCATCGATACGCTGTTGCAGCGTGCGCCGCAGTTCTTTTGGGTTAAGGTGCAGGCTCATCGGCAGAGTTTCTGTTTGGACGTCATCGCTCAGAAATGCCTGCATTGCATCGATGACCACCTCACAGGCGATGATTTTTCGTTTAGTCCGCATATTGCACCAGTATCAGATCACGCAACGTCCATATTCCCTGCTCGCCGCAACCATGGCCTCCATATTTTCAGGTCTGGCGTTGATCGGTGCATCACAGCCCGGGCACAGGATCAATCCGGTTGGACCAACGTCACGGATGAGTTCCCGCACATAAGTGAATATGTCATCCGGTGTACCAGAATACAGAAGCGCTGCGGGCACATCCCCCATCACCGCCATGTGATCACCGAGAATCTCTTTTGCTTTGCGCACATCCGTCATGCCGTCACTATTGAGCAGACACATCTTCGGGGGTAACTCCTTGAAGCGTTCCAGGTCGCGGGTCCAGTCCTGATCAAGGTGCAGCACCGAAATAATCCCCTTGTCGGCGAGCGCGTTGACCAATTCCAGAAAATACGGGAAAACAAACTCGTCCCAGATCTTTGGTGATAGCAACGAACTGGCAGAGCGCCATCCGCCCACCCAGATCGCGGGTATACCGGATAACTCGGCCGTCGCGATACCATCTTTGATCATGTACGGCAACATGTGGTCCATGACTTCCCGGACCTTGTCCTTTTCGCGATACAGGTCAATGAAGAATTTGCCCATCGACCGTCCACCGCAGAGGTATTCGAACGGCGTGGCGGTACCACCGAAAGCAATTGGCACATAACCATGATCACGGCAGCGCTGTATGACGTGCTTAATATTGTTTACCACCCAGGTTTTCATCTCTTTGATTTCTTCAATATCGATCACGCGTGGGTAATAGCCTTCAAGAAAGGCCGGCCAGCCTTTTTCCAGGATTAGGTCATAATCTTCATACTTCATGACATCCGTTTCCTGCACTTGCCAGAGGCTATCTTCCGGAAGTTCCCGGCCCGGGGCGGCGATATGTGACAGCCAGGCAGCGGTCAACTGCGGCACGATCCGGCCACAGGGAAGCTTGTTGATCCCATCCCACACATCCGCTCCGAGTCTATCCATGGCCGCCAGCGTCACCTCGGTGCGGTTTTCAGGCACCTCGCAGAAGTCAGCGATGGACATGCCCATATATCTCGGCGCAAAGGCCATGGCCATAAACGCGGTCGCTATGCGATCTACCGGTTCCAGCGCAATGGTTTTATCAATTCTTAGCCGGCGTTGCTCGTATAGGGCTTCCATCTTATCAATCGCTTCACTCATGTTTTATCTCCTGCTGACAGACGCTGTAATACTCACAGCCGTGTTGGTATCCAAATTATCTGTGACGTCATGACGAGACAGATTATTAATCAGGCCAGGATTGTCTTTCATTGCGGCGAAACCTCGCTTGTCAACTACGAAAATAGATCGAACTCATGGATATTGTAGACTCAGCGCTCCAGCATGTCTGTCCTACAGGAGTACCACATGCCAAAACGACCCTCTGGCAGCAACCCGTAGGGGACCGGTTTTACCTGCAACACGGTGCCGTGCCCGTTAAGGCATTTCAAGAAAACATCAGAAACAATAATTATCTGGTCCCTGAACTGGTATGATTTTGCCACGCACCCCACCAGGTGTATGATTAACGGGCTGAATAACAATGCTTAACGAGGAGTACAAAATGAGTGAAACTGAACCTGGTCCTGATAAGGCAACCAATCAATGGGCGATGTTTTTACACTTTTCAATTCTGGCTGGGTGGATAATACCAATTGGAGGTTTAATTGTTCCCATCCTGCTCTGGCAGTTAAAAAAAGATGAACTGCCAGGCATCGTGCCGCATGCCCATGTTGTCATGAACTGGCTGGTGACTTCTCTTGTTTATGCCCTGATCTGTTTTATTCTCACTTTTGTCCTGATTGGGATTTTTGGCTTCATGGTGCTGGGCCTCGCCACTGTCATCTTTGCCATTATCGGTGGGATAAAAGCCAATGAAGGCGAGGTCTGGGAATACCCCGGCACCTTTATAAAAGTATTTAAGTAAAAATTCGCGGATCGATTGCCCAGCGGCAACTTTGAGGGCATCGTCGCGAGCGGTGGCGTGGCAAAACTGTTTATCGCTGCTGGTATGGTGCTCTAAAGTGGAAACCCCGAACCATTGACACCACTTGCATTCAATAGTAAGCGTTTGCGGGAAGCGGCTATGTTGCTAGCCGAGATGGACAGTGATCTGGCAGTTTTGCTTAAAACCAATGGTGTACCACCGCTGTGGGACCGCTCGCCCGGGTTTGTCACGCTGATTCGAATTATCCTTGAGCAGCAAGTTTCACTGGCTTCCGCAGATGCAATGTATCGCAGGCTGTGTGAGCAAATTACACCGCTAACCGAGGTTAATATTCTATCCGCTGGCCTGGAGTTCTTGAGGTCGATCGGTATCACCCGTCAAAAAGCTGCCTACTTCACCGATGTTGCACGGGCCATTGAGGCGGGTGATCTTGATCTTGAGCAAGTCGGCCAGTCGGATGATGAGACAGCAATTGCAATGCTCACATCAATCAGGGGTGTCGGGCCATGGACCGCAAACATTTACCTGCTGATGGCATTATGCCGACCGGATGTCTGGCCAGTGGGTGATATAGCCCTGGCGACGGCGGTCAAAAATATGAAAGGGTGGCAACAGCGACCCACCCAATCTGAATTGAGTGGACTTGCAAACACCTGGCGGCCACATCGTGCGGCGGCGGCCAGACTACTTTGGCATGATTATCTCTCCAGGTGATCAGAAACACCGGCAAAGGAGCAACGAATTCAATAGGACCCGGGCATAACAACACCGGGCGAACTCAACCGCAGTTTACCCATGCCATCGGGCCGCCATCGGGCCATCCATTCACATTGTTACAGACACGGTTTTTCAAAGTTCGCTGTCCTCATCCTTATCTTCCGCCAAACCCGGAAGATCAGCATGTTCCGCTTCATGCCCCAGCGCTTTTTCCACCAGCCCCGCGTCCAGTTGCCTGGCGTGACGGGTAGGGTTGATACAAGTTGGTCAGTTTTTTTGCCCCTTCAATCCACTTGCCTGCACGGAGCGCGACATACGACTGGGATCGAACCAGTGACGTGTACGCTGTGTTTCAATCCACGCGCCCGCATGGGGCGCGACTGGGACTCTGATCTCGGGTTGGGTAACCTGCTTAGTTTCAATCCACGCGCCCGCATGGGGCGCGACGTTTGACGGGGCATTTGCAAGTGGCACCAAGATAGTTTCAATCCACGCGCCCGCATGGGGCGCGACATTAGGGTTATCGTCACCCGGCTTGTGGATCGCTTGTTTCAATCCACGCGCCCGCATGGGGCGCGACGGGGCTGTCAAAATAAAATCCGGTATGGTCGGGTGTTTCAATCCACGCGCCCGCATGGGGCGCGACATCCATCAATATCCAGTTGTTCACGCAGAAAATGGTTTCAATCCACGCGCCCGCATGGGGCGCGACGCGGTCAACCAACATCGTATAAACAGGAATATAACGTTTCAATCCACGCGCCCGCATGGGGCGCGACTTCCTCTAAACTTCATCTTCTATTGCTCTTTGGTGTTTCAATCCACGCGCCCGCATGGGGCGCGACCTGGCCGGGCACACTATGGTGCTAAATGTATTTATGTTTCAATCCACGCGCCCGCATGGGGCGCGACCTTCGCGTCATAAGTTTTAAATGCTGGTTTCTGTGTTTCAATCCACGCGCCCGCATGGGGCGCGACGCCGCGCTTGCGCTTGAAAACTTAGCCGGGTCACGTTTCAATCCACGCGCCCGCATGGGGCGCGACATGTGACCGAAGCAACAATTAACGCGTGGAAGTTGTTTCAATCCACGCGCCCGCATGGGGCGCGACGAGGGCACGGCTAGGCATTGGGTCTGGGAGGATGTTTCAATCCACGCGCCCGCATGGGGCGCGACCATTTGGTCCCGGCTGACAAGGCGGTATGGGCGGGTTTCAATCCACGCGCCCGCATGGGGCGCGACATTACAACGGCAGCAGTGCTAAA
>CAZYVH010000065.1:0-4689 GCA_964650905.1 uncultured Wenzhouxiangellaceae bacterium
CGCCGGGCACACTCTCAGGTGTAAACAACATTGCTGGAATTCACAGTTAGCCCGCATATTGCACCAGCCGATAGGCGTATATCCGACGCCGGTCGTTGGCCACGGCATTTGAGTACCCGCACCCGCAGGCCATCCTGATCTGCACTCAACTGTAAACGCAGGGCGGCCGGCGAAGGGCTGGCCGCAGTCGTGTTTCCACAGAATACAAACGCCATGTTTTGCCGGCCTTTTGCGGCCAGTTGTAAGGATCGTGTTTGGGCGAAGGTGAGCTTATCCAGCCAGGCCAGCACGGCGCCGCCCGTTATGCCGCCCAGCGCCTGCTGGCAAGCCCACAGCGATTTCTTCAGGCCGTGTGTGTGCACCAGTAGTAATTTTTCCAGCACCAGGCCATGACCGCAGAGGGTAGGCGGGTAGGGAATCCACGGCGGGTCGATCATGATGGTCCAGTGTTGTGCCTGGCCGAGGTGTGCGAGCGCCGGTAACAACAGGCTCAGTTCACCGCAACCGGGGTTTGCGTGGATGATCTCTGTCAGTGCACCCAGCGGCCAGCCATGGCCGGGCAGGGCGGTGTCCAGGGCCGCGTGGCCAGTACTCAGAACAGCTAAGGCGTGTACACGTTGCCGGCCCCGCCACAGTAAGGGATGATCCAGATTCATTACAAGCTGGCACGGATAACACCGACACCGAGACCTTCGATGACCAGTGCCTGACGGCGCAGGTCAATATAGATGGGCTGGAATTCCGGGTTTTCGGGCAGCAGGCTGACCCGGTGGCCGCTACGTTTGAAGCGTTTGACCGTGACCTCGTCATCCATGCGCGCCACCACGATCTGGCCGTTACGCGCCTCCGGTGTGCGGTGCACCGCCAGCAGGTCGCCATCGAGGATACCGGCATTGCGCATGCTGCTGCCTTCAACACGCAACAGGTAATGCGGGCGGGGTGAGAACAGGGATGGGTCTACACGGTACTCGTGCTCAATGTTTTCCTGTGCCAGGATCGGACTGCCTGCGGCTACCCGTCCGACCAGTGGCACTGGTATGCGCAGTTTGCTGCTGGCAGGCAGCTTGCTGCGGGCGAGCGCGCTCAGGGTGATGTCACGCGAACGCCCCGCCCCGATATTGAGCATTTGTTTGCTTTCCAATGCCCGCAGATGACTCTGTGCAGCATTGGGTGAACGAAACCCAAAATGTTTTGAAAGTTCATTCCTTGTTGGAGGAAATCCTTTAGAATCAATATATTTTGATATAAAGGTAAGAATTTCCTTTTGACGTCTTGTCAGTGCTTTCACGGTGGTATTGTCCAGTTCTGCTTTCAATACTATAAATATATACAGTAATGGACTTGCCTGCAAGCATCAAATCCCGATGTCAAGTGCCGTGGCGACAAGCCGGTTGAGTTTGCCCGCGGTGTGGAAGGCCTCCGCGGTTGCTGCCACCAGTTGTGTGCTGAGCGCCAATTCCGCAACGGCGGTCTGCATCAGGTAAAAGCTCTTACGTTTGAGATCATCAAGATGCGGGCTGTCGGGTCCGTAACCATGTGGCGGGCGTTTGAGTGATTCTCCCTGGATACCGCCGGCGCGTTGAACAGCGGTGGATCTTTTCAGTTTTCCCCACGCCGATGGGTTGTCGGCGATAAATTCACGAATCAGACCCAGTTGTTTCGCGGGTGGGCGCCAGATGCCACCGCCGAAACGCACGCCGTCAGTGTCGATGTGTACATAAAATCCGGGTGCATGTGCGTCGCGACCGGCCACATGTCTGAAATGGCAAGCTGCGTGGGTCTTAAAGGGGGTCTTGTCTTTGGAAAACCGGATATCGCGGTAGATACGGAACATTGAGCCACCGTGGGGTCGGGGGTCTGCCTTGTAACAATTGGAAATCTGCTTCAGAGCGGGTGCAATTGCAACAATGAATTCACCCATTGGGGTTAGCACCGACTCAAGGTAGCGGGTTTTGTTGGCAGCGAACCATGCACGGTTGTTGTTGTTTTTCAAAACCTCGAAAAAATCGAAGAAGTCAGCCGGAAAACCATTGAATGCCATGATTCAGGGATGCTGAAGATTAATGGGGATACGGGCAAAAACCATAGTATGACTCGCCTGCATATTTCACCAGTATCCTGGAGGTTTGGTTCCGACTGGTGAATTATGCAGGCTAGCGCCGGTAGTAATGTTCATATATCCCATGAAATTCCTTGTAGACGACCTCGCAGTGTTGGGCGTCTGATAAACCTACGATGTCACCCGAGGGTGAAAACGCTGGATCAGTGCTTTCAGTTTAACCCGATCACCACCGTGTCGCGAATATCTGCACAAGGTGTACAGTTCAACGATCTGCTGGATATCGTCAGTTGCCTGTATTAATTGACGGCTGGCGAAGGCTGCAAGTTCCTTCGGCGCCATCGAAGGCGTTGCCCTGGCACCGGCTTTGCCAAGTTTCAGTGAAAACTTCTGCCACAGACGTACGATGTGGTCCTGTTTGCGTGATGAACGGAATTTGGTGAACAACGGTAATAAGAATGACACAGCCGTGATGGCCACAAAAACGGCTGCAATCAATGCAATAACTAACTTGGTGGCATCGAAAACTCCCCAGCCAAATCGTGAAAACAGCCGTGACTGTCTATCAGAATTAAAGGCGATAATCCAGTTGTTCCAGCCCCGTTGCAGCAGGTCAAATGTATTCCGGGCGTTACGTAACCAGGTGAAATCCAGCATGTGGCGGCGTTGCGCCAGTAAGTCCATGGCACCCTGTTCGACCCGTTGCGGGGCAACCGCGGCTGTTGGGTCAATACGTGTCCAGCCCGACCCTCTGATCCATACCTCAGACCAGGCGTGGGCATCAGATTGTCTGACCAGTAAATAGCCACCAAGCTCACTATACCAGCCACCCTGGTAACCGGTGACAACCCGGGCCGGGATGCCCGCCATGCGCATCATGACGGTAAAGGCGGAGGCGTAGTGTTCACAAAAACCCCTGTGCGTATCGAACAGAAACTCATCAACCGTGTGCTTGCTCAGTTGCGGTGGGTTGAGTGTGTAATAAAATTCCTGCTGGTTGAAGTAGTCCAGGGCCCTTTGCACCAGAGCTGTATCACTGCTCGCCTGTGAGCGCCAGTCAGCGATCATCGCGGCCGTCCTGGGGTTAAAACCCTGTGGTAGTTCCAGGGCAGCCCTTCGCAGGGTTTGTTTCAGTTGTGGACTATCAATGAAATCCGGGTCCGAACCCACGGTAAACTCACGTAGTTGTGTGATCGGCCGCCGGGCAAGTAGTTGGTAGTCCATATTCAAATAAGTACCTGGCGGAAGTAAAGCAGGATAATCCAGTGCGAACAGCCAGCGTTGTTCTGTAGGCTCGATCTGCATGGTATAACGAAAAGGCGCGTACTCTGGGTCCGGTTTGCTGTCCGCGCCCAGGTTTCTGCTGAGGTAACTGATGTTCCACGTACGACCGTCAAAGTCCCAGAATACCGGTCCGCGCCAGTAGAGTTCGCTGTGTCGGGGTATGTTGCCTGCAAACTGTACACGAAAAGCGGGTGAATCGTCCATGAACAGGTTCTGGATGGAACCTGGTGACATGGAGTCCGACAGGCCGGAGCGTGCATCGAGTGCGTTTTCGGGCAGCCCCCACAACGGGCTTCCCCAGCGTGGGAACAGCAGGAACAGGGCCAGGCCGACCGGTAGTGCGAATACCAGGAGACGGACACCGAAACCAAGTTCAGTAAACAGGCTACGGTCTGTTTTCGGTGCTTCGCCGAGGTCCTCATAGGCTTCCCTGCGTTGCAGGAACATTAATGCGATCAATGCACTGAGCAGGCATGCGATCATGTAAAAAACCATCAGAATACCCTGTGTAAACAGAAATTGTGTCGCGCACAGGAACAGGCTCAGACTGGCGACAATGCGTGCATCACGGGTACTGAAGGTTTCCAGCAATTTCATCGATAGCATCATGACCAGCAGGCTCACTGCGGCACGTCTGCCCATCAGTCCGCCATAAGTGAGGACCAATGCGGTCACCGCAAATGCGGTTGCCAGGACCCTTAAAAACATTGGCATGGTCTTCCAGTTGCGCACCTCGGCCAGCAGACGCCAGGCGATTGGCAACAAGGTAATGGGACCCAGACTCACGGGCATGCTCTTTAGCTGTGGTGACATGCTAATCACCAAAGTGGCAATCACCCAAAATATTCCCAGACGATTAACCGGTGTATTTGTCTTTTCCTTTGTGCTCATTGTTCAAACAACGCCAGCATTTCCAGACACTGCAAACGATGTTCCACACCATTGGCGGGTGCCAGTTGCTGCTTGGGCAACCTTAGGCTGTAGGCCAGTTGTTTGTGGTCAGCCATGATGACCCATGCCGTGAGTATCGACAGACGTGTTTCCACGTCTAAATCCGGCAGCAAATACCAGTCCAGTTCACAGGCTTCTTCCCATGGGGTTTCCATTTCCAGGCTGTAGAGCTCATTGTGACGTGCGCTGGCGCGCCAGGCGATCCTTTGCAGTGAATCCCCCGGCTGGTACTTGCGCAGACCGTGTACCTGATCACCATCCCCTTTTCGGGCCAGCCCAGATTGTCCCTGACCGGTTTTTGGCAAAGGTGGTGCATACCGGGCCGGGGCGGGATAGACCAGGCAGCGGACGTCTGTGAATATCCAAGACCAGGCTTTGAACAAGCCCAATGGAAA
>CAZYVH010000065.1:4789-11486 GCA_964650905.1 uncultured Wenzhouxiangellaceae bacterium
GTGGTTAACTGGGCAATGGTAGCCAGCAAAAAAACCAGCATCAGCGCCATATTATTATTAAAGTTGAGACCGCCCAGCGCCATGAAAAACAGCATCACACCAAAGCCCAGCCCGAAACGCGTGGGTAAAACAAAAACATGTCTATACTGCAACTCAAAGGGCAATGTCATCGGTGCACGTTTGGCACGGATACGCTGCTTGATCCAGTTCTCGAAGATATTTTTTTGAGGTATGAACCAGCGGTACGATTTTTGCAGCGCGATGACAGCGGATTTCCGGGGGCTCATAGCCTCTGGATACCTATGGTATGGCGACCTGGTTCAGCAGACCGGATATCTGCTCATCGACCGAGTTTTCCATACCATGCGGGACGGCCATGCGGTGACGTGCCAACGATGGAAAAACAGCCTTGACATCATCCGGGGTGGCAAAATCCCTGCCATCAAGAAACGCAAAAGCCTTGCAACATTGAAGCAGGGCTATCCCTGCGCGTGGTGACAGGCCGGTTTCAAACCAGCGGCTGTTGCGGGTTTCGCTCAACAGTGCCTGGACGTAATCGAGCAAGGCGTCACTGGCGTGCACCTTCTGGCAGCCATGATGGAGTGTCAAAACATCATCCGGGCTCATGCAGGGCCTGGTGTCCTGTAAAACAGCAGCACGGTCCCGGGCGGTGAGCAGTTCACGTTCCACCTCGGGCTCCGGAAATCCCAGCGAGATACTTAACAGGAATCGGTCAAGCTGGGAATCGGGCAGGGGGAAAGTACCCACCAGGTCCAGAGGATTTTGTGTGGCGATAACAAAAAATGGTTTTGGCAGAATATGGGTTGAACCCTCAATAGTTACCTGGCCTTCCGCCATGGCTTCCAGCAATGCACTCTGGGATTTGGGTGTCGCGCGGTTGATCTCATCTGCAAGCACCAGTTCCGCAAAAATGGGCCCGGGATGGAATTCAAATTTTTCCTGGTCACGGCGGTAAATTGAGACACCAAGGATGTCGGCAGGCAGCAGATCACTGGTGAACTGGATACGTTGATAGCGGGCGCCAATGACGGTTGCAAGTGCGTGTGCCAATGTGGTTTTACCGACACCGGGTAAATCCTCGATCAAAAGATGGCCACGCGCCAACAGGCAGCTAAAAGCCAGTTTAATTTGCTGCTCTTTGCCCAGGATGATGCTATTGACGGTATTGACTGCTTCTTGCAGACGGCTCAGCCTGTCGTTGGACAGGGAAGATTTCTCCAGTGATATCTCGGTCATGGCTTCATGCTTCCTGAAGTTCATCGACGAGAGCTGTGCAAATTACATCGTTACCACCTTCGCAAGGCTTGCACTGCCTGTTCTTTGTTCGATTCATATCCGGCTCCCTGGATAATTTTTACAGTATACCAGTGAAAGCAAAAGGCCCGAGGCTAATTACATTTAGCCAGTTGCCATGCCTTAAAATTACAACACGTGAACAAAACAATTAACCCGGCTACAATTCCTGCAATAACATCACCTGTGATACGGTCCACTGGAAACGTAAGCCATGGTCCCTTGCTATGCAAACAGCCACATCGAATGACACAGCACTAATCCTTCCCGGCGGTGGTGCCCGGGGCGCTTATCAGGTGGGTGTCCTCAAGGCCATTGGTGAGTTACTTGGTAACAATGGCAACCCGTTTCCCGTCATTTGCGGAACCTCGGCCGGCGCAATCAACGCGGCGGTCATGGCCAGTCACGCGCATGAATATCTTCTGGGCATTGAACGATTGGAACAGTTCTGGCGCAGCATGCGCTGTCAGCGTATTTATCGCACCGATGCGTGGACGGTCCTGAGTTCCACGCTGCGGTGGGCAGCCGCCCTGTTTTCGGGTGGTGTGCTCAACTGCGAACCAAAAGCGTTGCTGAACAACAAACCATTGCATGATTTCCTGCAAGCAAGCTTGCAACTGGATGGTATTCAGACGGCGCTGGAACAGGGAGCTTTACGGGGTGTCGCGGTCACCGCAGCAGGTTATACCTGTGCCAGCGCCATCAGTTTTTACCAGGCTCAGGGCGACATCAGAAGTTGGGATCGATCTCGCCGGCGGGGTCAGCCTGCACAATTACAGATTGAGCATCTTATGGCCTCTGCCGCCCTGCCAGTGATTTTTCCGGCCCAGCGTATTGGTCATGAATTTTTCGGTGATGGTGGCATGCGTCTGGTTGCACCGCTGAGTCCGGCCATACATCTGGGGGCTAACCGGATATTGGTGATCGGGACCCGTGATGAGAACCCCGACACAGCGCCCACTGAACCGGTCCATTATCCTCGTCTGGGTGAGATTGGCGGTTATTTGCTGGATACCATTTTCATGGATACGCTAAACGCCGACCTGGCACGCATGCATCGAATCAACCGAACCCTCAAACTGATACCCCCTGAACAGCGGGAGCTGACGAGCCTGACTCATATCGAAAGCCTGGTCATCAAGCCCAGCAAGGATTTACGTTACGTGACACGTGATCACGTGCATTCTATCCCGGGCAGCGTGCAACTGTTGTTACGTATCCTGGGTGGTTGGGGCAGGGATTGGCGCATGGCCAGTTACCTGTTGTTCGAGTCGGACTATTGTGGTGAGCTAATCGATTTGGGTTATGCGGATGGTATGGCAGCGCAAGACGCTATCAGAGGATTTTTTGAAAATACCTGATGGCTTGCAAAATGCGGGTTCAAATTTCAGGTTTCGAAGGAAAATCATCGACCGCGACCACCCCGGCACTGGCTTGTTGTGCGAGTTGCACGGTTGTGGCCTGTTCTTCAGTGATGACACCCGTTTCCCGCGCACGTTTGACCAAATCCTCGTAATTTTCAAAATTGACACTTTCCTGCAGGGCATTCCTGATCGCGCGTTCGGCAGCAGTCGCTTGCAGTACAAGCCCGAAAGCCTTGTTGACACGGCCGGTCGCATCGTCGCGGTCGGAAATGAAGATACCTTCAGCGAGACGCTCACGTGCAGCGCTGTCACGCATTAATAGATGGGCCACCGCCTTGACGTTCCTGTCGGAAGGTGGTGAATAGGGCAGGCCCAGAGGAAAAACAAGCAGACGTAAAAACCGGCCGAGGAAGGGCGCGGGAAAGTTGCGGAAAATGCCGAGCATACTTTGCTGGATGGTGTAGAGGCTGTCTTTTATCCCCCAACGGAGCAAAGGCAGATCCTCGTGCGGGCAATCGTCGTTATCAAATTGCTTCAGCATGGCGCTGCATAGGTACAGGTGGATCAGGATGTCGGCGAGTCGCCCGGAAAGCTTCTCCTTGAATTTGAATTTTCCACCCAGTACAAGCAGTACCGAATCGGCAATGAATGCGAATGCCGCACACATACGGGTCAATTGGCGAAAACAGGCCGCGTGGGGGCCACGCACAGGTGCCGGACTCAGCCAGGCTGCGGTCAGGGCGAGCATCAGACTACGCACGAGGTTGCTCAGTGTGTAGCCAAAATGTGCAAATAACGCATTGTCGAACGCACGTCTGGCATGCGGGCTGGCAGTTCCGGTCACGGCTGTCATTTCTTTGAACAACCATGGGTGAGCACGCAGTGCACCCTGACCGAAAATAATCATTGAACGTGTCAGAATATTGGCACCTTCAACGGTGATGGCAATTGGCAATGCCTGCCAGGCATGGGCAAGGTAGTTATTGGGACCCTGCATGATGCCTTTACCACCATGGATATCCATTGCGTCCAGGATGCACTGCCGGCTGCCTTCGGTCAGTTGGTACTTGACGATGGCGGACAATACGGCGGGTTGCTCGCCCGCATCCAGCCCGACCAGTGTCAGGGTTCGGGCAGCTTCCATACGATAGCTACGGCCACCAATTCTGGCCAGAGCTTCTTCAATCCCTCCAAAATAGCCTATGGGCATGTCGAACTGGGTCCGTATCCTTGCATAGGCACCGCTCAGTATGGCAGTCATCTTACCACCCGCTGTGCCCAGGGCGGGCAGTGATATCGCCCGCCCTGCTGCCAGACTCTGCATCAGCATACGCCAACCCTGGCCAAGTTGTTTCTGTCCGCCGATGACCCACTCCATGGGTATGAAAACATCCTGGCCGCGTGTCGGCCCATTCATGAATACTGCACCGACAGGCTTGTGCCGCCTACCTATATCAATACCGGGTGTTGTGACCGGGATCAGGGCACAGGTGATACCAAGACTCTTATTCTCACCCAGCAAGCCGTCGGGGTCAGAAGTGTGAAAGGCGAGCCCCAGCAACGTAGCTACGGGCGCAAGTGTGATATATCTTTTATTCCAGTTAAGCCGTAAACCTAACACTTCACGGCCGTTGAATTCACCCATGCAGACCACACCCGTATCCGGCATTGAACCTGCGTCGGAACCAGCCAATGGTCCTGTCAGCGCAAAACATGGAATCTCTTCGCCACTCGCAAGACGGGGCAGGTAATGCCGACGTTGCTCATCGCTGCCAAAGTGCAAAAGAAGCTCGCCAGGGCCCAGTGCATTGGGCACCATGACCGTTACGGCTGCTGTCAGGTTGCGACTGGCCAGTTTCATCACCACGGCAGAGTGAGCCTGGGCTGAAAAACCGAGCCCCCCATACTGTTGGGGAATGATCATACTAAAAAACCCGTTTTGACGAATGAAGCGCCAGACGACCGCAGGCAGATTCCTGTGTTGCTCATGAATCTGCCAGTCATCCAGCATCAGGCAGAGTTCTTCCACCGGCCCATTGATGAATTCCTGCTCTCGTTCACTCAATCGTGGTGCAGGTTGACGCAAAAGCCTTTTCCAGCGGGGTCGCCCGCTGAACAGGTCGCCATCCCACCAAACGGTGCCGGCCTCGATGGCTTCACGTTCCGTCACTGATAGTTCGGGAACGATTTTACGGTACACACCAAAAAGACGGTTGCTGATTAAGATGCGCCGCAGCGGCTTGACTGCAAAACCGGCGAGACTGACAGTCAGGATGCCGTAGGTCCAGCGAAACCAGCCCGGGACAGGGTAAAAATGACGCAGCTCGGTAAATGCAAACGCCAATCCTGCCAGGATGGCTATTGAAATGAGTAACGGAACGCGGTAGTAGGCCAATAATAGCAATGACAAAACGAGTAGTGCCAGGTACAGGGCAGTCACAGTGTCCTCGCTGTGGGTGATTGAAATCGTAGATCAGTTTAAGGGAATAACCGGGGTCAGAGAACCATTATTAGATGGCGTTGCAAGCAAACCCCTGCCAGCTTAAAATTACACCAATGTGCCAGTCTTTTTGTTCTGGTTAGCCTGTGTAGATCATGTTTTATAAATACAACTATTTACGAGGATTTCTTAAGTGTCTGTTGAACGTACCTTATCAATCATTAAACCCGATGCTGTGGCAAAAAACATCATTGGGGAAATAGTTGGTCGTTTTGAGAAGGCTGGCCTTCAAATTGTCGCAGCCCGGATGCAGCACCTTGATCGTGAACTGGCCGAAGGCTTTTATGCCATACACCGGCAGCGGCCGTTTTTTAATGACCTGGTCAAATTCATGACATCCGGGCCGGTCATGATCCAGGTGCTCGAGGGCGAAAATGCCATTGCGCTGAACCGCCAGATAATGGGTGCGACCAACCCGGCAGAGGCAAAACCGGGCACCATCCGGGCAGATTTTGCAGATAGCATTCAAGCCAATGCTGTACATGGCTCTGACGGGCCTGATACGGCCGCAACGGAAATTGCCTACTTCTTTGGTGAAAATGCCATTGCATAGTGAACTGCACACAGATGTGGGGGTACGAGGGCAGGAACCGCGTGTAAACCTGCTCGATTTTGATCCGCGTGGTCTGCGTGATTTCTTCGTGTCCATGGATGAAAAACCATTCCGGGCGCAACAGGTCCTGAAGTGGGTGTTTCACCATGCACAAACAGATATCAGTCAGATGACCGATATCGGTGTCGCCTTGCGGGAGCGGTTGGATAACATTGCCGAAATCGGGTTTCCCAGGATCGCTCGTGAGCAACAATCACGTGATGGCAGCTATAAGTGGCTGATGGGCCTGCCGGGTGGTAATGCGGTCGAAACCGTTTTTATTCCCGAACCAAAACGTGGCACTTTGTGTGTTTCATCACAGGTTGGCTGTGCATTGAATTGTTCCTTCTGTTCCACCGGTGCGCAGGGCTTTGCGCGGGACCTGAGCACCGCCGAGATTATCGGCCAGGTGTGGCTGGCTGCACAGGCGTTGGGTCATGAACGCAACGGTCAGCGGCGTATTACCAATGTCGTGATGATGGGTATGGGTGAACCGCTGTTGAATTTTGACAATGTTGTGGCCGCCATGAGGTTGATGCGCGATGACCTTGGGTTTGGCCTGGCGGCCAGGCGTGTGACGCTCAGCACCGCGGGACTGGTGCCTGGAATTTACAGATTACGTGAGCACATTGATGTTGCATTGGCGGTATCCCTGCATGCGCCGGTCGATGAGCTGCGTTGCCAACTGGTACCCCTGAACCGTAAGTATCCCATAGCCGAATTGATGCAGGCCTGCAGGGACTATGTTTCGGAAAAACACAAACGAACGGTGACGTTTGAATATACCCTGATTGATGGTGTTAACGACCATCCTGAGCATGCCCGCAAACTGGTCAAGTTATTAAGAAGCGTACCCAGTAAGCTAAATCTGATACCCTTTAACCCGTTCCCGGGCACAAAATACCGGTGTTCCCCTGGTGACGCGAT
>CAZYVH010000065.1:11586-17721 GCA_964650905.1 uncultured Wenzhouxiangellaceae bacterium
CAAAACGCAAGGCTGCGGAAACCAATACCTCGCTCGGTGCGGCCTATATGAAGCGGGGACAAAATGAGATTGCACTGGGCAAGCTGAAACAGGCGATTGCAGATGATCCCGGCTATGCCCCGGGACACAGCGTGCTGGCGGTCCTGTACGAACGTATCGGCGAGGAGAAACTGGCGGGTAAACATTACCGCAAGGCAATTGAGATTGATCCCGGGGACGGGGACATCAATAATAACTATGCGGTCTATCTTTGTCAGTACGGCAAAACAAAAGAAGCGCAGACGCACTTTAAAACCGCGTTGGAAGACCCATTCTACCGTTCACCGGCGGTGGCACTGACGAATGCGGGATCATGTGCCATGCAATCCGGTCAGTTGCCCGAAGCGAATGCTTACCTGCGTAAGGCGCTCAAGTACGATGCCGAATTTCCGGACGCCCTGATCGCCATGGTGCAGCTGAAATTTCGCGACAAGGACTATCTCAAAGCACGGGCGTTCATGCAGCGTTATGAAGCGGTTTCTCCGGCAAGCCCGGGTAGTTTGTTGTTGGGCTTGAGGATTGAATCAAAACTTGATGACAGTCGTGCTGCTCAGCGCTACCTGTCGGCACTGGATGAAAAATTCCCGGACTCAGACGAGACCGGAGAAGCTCGGAAAATCATGAAACAATGACACACTCGCAAAAAGAACTCATCCCCTTGACAAATGGCGAACGTCTGCAGCAACGGCGCGTTGCACGCAAGTTGTCGCTCGCTCAGATTGCGAGTGCCATTTGCCATGATGAAAGCGTTCTAAGGGAAATTGAAGAGGACAGGGCCGATCACATTGCTGCAATATACAGGCGGGGTTACATCCGGGCATATGCACACTTCCTGGCATTTACGGAAGTTGAAATACAGCATATGTTGCAGGTAGAAAATGATCGCATGGTGCTACAGGAACCACCGGTCCAAAGCATTTTTTCGAAACCTGCCAAACGTAAGCCAGCTGACCGCTGGTTGCATGTTACAAGCTATGTTCTGGCTTCCATGTTGATTGGAACTTTGGCATGGCAATTTAGCCGCGAAGCGGTCAGGTTGTCACAGACCGGTGAATATCCTGGTGAACATCCAAACAGTATGCCGGTAACACAAACGCTGGCGGACCAGAAAAAGACAGCTGACGGGCCTGTCAATGCATCGATTGCACCACTGGGTGTTTTACATGCGGGACAGAGCGGCAATATGGATCCAGCTGAGCGGGCCTGGACCGCAATATCCCAGCCGCAACTGCCAGAAGGCATCTCCCGTTTACGTGTCAGCGTGTCAGCCGACAGTTGGGTTGAAATAACGGATGCAGACGGGCAATCGCTGGAGATGGACCTGATACGTGCCGGCAATGAAAAAACCTACCAGGGGAGGGGGCCTTTCCGGATTTTGCTCGGTCAGGCCTCAGCAGTGCGTCTTTTTGTCGATGGCGAACGCGTGGATGTCATGCCGTTCGCCAGGGATGACGTGGCTCGTTTGACCTGGCCCGGTTCCATATCCCGGGATGATCACAGGGTCGGTCAGGACTGACATGGCTAAACCCATCCGTTCAGTCCGTGGGATGAACGATATCCTGCCGGCCGGCATGCATCATTGGCAGCAGTTGGAACATACCGCCGAAGACACTTTTTCGGCCTGTGGGTTTAAGCTGATTCGGATACCATTGCTGGAAAAGACCGCAGTCTTCACCCGCGCCATCGGTACAGCAACTGACGTGGTTGCCAAGGAGATGTATTCTTTTGATGACCGCAATGCTGAGTCCCTCAGTCTGCGACCGGAAGGCACCGCTGGGGTCGTCAGGGCGGCATTACAAAACGGCCTGCTCTACGCTCAACCGGCACGTCTTTGGTACAGCGGCTCCATGTTTCGATACGAACGCCCGCAAAAGGGCCGCAGCCGGGAGTTTCATCAGATCGGGGCAGAACTGTTTGGTGTTGGCGGCCCACAGGCAGATGCTGAAATCCTGGCGATGGGAAATCTGCTGTGGACAAAGTTAGGCCTGGACGGTTTGCGCCTGGAATTGAACACCCTGGGAAATACCGATGAACGTCATTGCTACCGGGACGAATTACAGGCCTTCCTCATGGCCAACCGGTCTGAGCTTGATGATGCAACCATTGAACGTGCATTACGCAATCCCTTACGCGTCCTGGACAGCAAGGATCCTGGCGTTCAGGCCTTGCTCAAGAATGCACCGTTATTAAACCAGCACCTGGGTGCGGAATCACGCCAGCGATATACACAACTGAAATACTACCTTGATCACCTTGGGATTGAATATTTTGAAAACCCACGTCTTGTACGTGGGCTGGACTACTACTGCCACACGGTATTTGAATGGATCACCGAAGACCTCGGGGCACAGGGCACGGTCTGTGCTGGCGGGCGTTACGATAACCTCGTGGAGATGCAGGGGGGAAAGCCATGGCCGGGAATCGGCTTTGCCATGGGGGAAGAACGTCTGGTTGAACTGTTAAGCCAAAAACGTGGTATTGTGCCGCCCGCTGTGCACGCTTACCTGGTAGCGTCGGGTGAAGGAAGCACTGAATCTGCATTGCGACTGGCGTATGATTTGCGTGCCGGGATTGGTGGTCTGCGCTTGATCACTGACTTGAACGGCGGTAGCTTCAAGACGCAGTTCAAGCGTGCAGACCGTAGTGGTGCACTACTGGCCCTGGTTTTGGGTGAGGATGAAATTGCCAGGGGTCAGCTTACAATCAAGTTTCTACGCAGCAGGGAAGACCAACTCATACTGGATCAAAGTGAGGTTGCAGACTGGATGCGTCGTTATATCGACAATCTGTGAATTTTCAACGGGCACACGCCCGGATAATATTTAACTGGATGGATTAAACAAACCAATGTCTGATTTATATGATACCCATGAACAGGGTGAAATCGTCAAAAGCTGGCTGCGTGAAAACGGCAGTGCCATAGTTATGGGTCTGGTGTTGGCCTTCGGGCTCATGTTCGCTTTCAAGCAATTCCAGGCCTGGCAAACCAGTAAACATCAGCAGGCCTCTGCCGAGTACCAGGCATTATCCAGCCTGATCGAGAACGGCAATATGGATGCGGCCGTGTCCAATTACGAGGTATTAAAGACCAATTATAAGGGTTCAGCTTATACCGCCATGGCTGCGCTGTTGATGGCGAAGGCACGTTTGCAGGCCGGACAGAGCGATCTGGCCGCTGCTGATTTGACGTTTGCCATGGATCATGCCCAACCTGATCCGGTCAAGATCATTGCGCGTGAACGCCTGGCCCGTATCAGGCTTGCCCAGGGCGACACGGATGCGGCACTGGCTTTGCTTGAAGGGGCACATTCGGTAATCGGGTTCGAGGCACAGTTTGCCGAAATACGTGGCGACATTTACCTGCGAAAAGGTGAACAGGAACAGGCCATCGAGTCATACCAGGAGGCACTGAGCAATCTCGAAGAAGGTGTTGGTAATCGGGGGTTTCTGACCATGAAGCTCGCTGCGCTGGGTGTCAATGATGATACCGGCGGAGGTGACATGTGAGGCGATGGCTTTTCCCGGCGCTGGCGGTATTACTACTGCTCAACGGTTGTAGCTGGATAAAAGGCTGGGGAAAAAACGATCCGGATGATCCTGCTGAACTGGTTGATTTTCAGTCCACTCTGAAGGTAGGAAAAATCTGGACCAGTGGTGCAGGAGCGGGTCTCGACAAGGCTGGACGGCAGATACGCCCGGCTTTTTCGGATGGTGTCCTGTTTACCGCAGATTACAAGGGGGCGTTGATTGCCATCGATGCGTCCAATGGACACAAACGCTGGGAAGTAAAAACGAAATTACCTTTCACAGGCGGTCCTGGCGTCTCGGCCAATCGCCTCTATGCCGGTACAGAAGATGGTGAAATCTACGCCTTTGACACGCAAAGCGGTAGCCAGATGTGGTCGGCATCTGTCACCTCAGAGGTTCTCGCAGCACCCGTTGAGGAGGATGGTATTGTCGTGGTGCGTTGTATTGACGGGCGGATTTTCGGACTCAATGCAGACACCGGACGCCGTCTGTGGGTCTACGACCATAGCGTTCCGCTACTGACCCTGAGGGGCAACGCACCCCTGTTGGTGCGGGCTGGCGTTATTTTTGTCGGTTACGATGGTGGCCAGGTGGTGGCCTTACGAGCGGATGACGGTACCCTGATGTGGGAGCAGACCCTGGTCACGACCGAAGGCCGTACAGAGCTGGAGCGCCTGTCTGACATCGATGGACAGTTGGTCTTTATTGCCTCTGACTTACTGGTTTCAAGTTATAAGAAAAGACTTGCTTCCCTGGCGGCGGATTCGGGTCGCTTGCTATGGTTCAAGGACGTTTCTTCAGCCACGGGTGTGGTGGTGGACCGCACCCACCTGGCGATCAGTGACAAGGAAGGTAACGTATGGTTGCTGGACCGGCGCAACGGTGCTGAATCCTGGAAACAGGACCAGTTACTGCGCCGTGGTTTGACCCGGCCGGTATTTTACGGTGGACTGGTGGTGGTTGGTGATGCCGAGGGTTATCTTCACTGGATCAATGTCAGCGATGGCCGGTTCGCGGCACGCAGCAAGGTGGGTGGTGACGGATTCGCCGGTCCGCCACTGGTTGTCGGTAGTACCCTGTATGTGATGACAAAAAAAGGCAAACTGGTCGCATTCCGGGCTGGTGCAGCGCTAAGTTAATAACGGGCGGTCCATCATGTTACCCGTCGTCGCGATCGTGGGCAGACCCAATGTGGGCAAATCCACACTATTCAACGCCCTGACACGTACCCGTGACGCGCTGGTTGCAGACATGCCAGGCGTTACCCGTGATCGTCAGTACGGTATATCCGAGGTCGGTGATAGCCCCTGCGTATTGATCGATACCGGTGGTCTCATCGCTCAGGCAGAGGGTATCGATTATCTCACCGCCCGGCAGGTACACCAGGCCATCGATGAAGCCCAACTGGTGCTGTTTGTGCTCAGTGCCCGGGACGGCTTAATCGTTGAGGATGAGGAGATAGGCCAGCTCTTGCGACAACATGACCGCCAGGTCCTGTTGGTTGGCAATAAAACTGATGGTACGGATACAGACATATCATTGGCGGAGTTTTCCACGCTCGGTATGGGTCCGGTCATACCGGTGGCCGCCGCACACCGCCGGGGCTTGACGTCATTGATGGAGAATGTGGCCGCTGTACTATCCCCTGTTGGAGATCAGCAGGCGAGCGAAGAGACTGATGAGGATACTATCCGCCTGGCGATAGTCGGCAGACCCAATGTCGGTAAATCCACGCTTGTCAACCGTCTGCTGGGTGAAGAGCGTGTGATGGCATTTGACCAGCCGGGAACGACCAGGGACAGCATCAGCAGCTTCTTGGAATATCATGGTCAACGTTTTGAATTAATCGATACGGCGGGTGTAAGACGTCGTTCCCGTGTCAGCGATGTCATTGAGAAGTTCAGTGTTATTAAAGCATTGCAGGCTATTGACAGAGCGCACGTGGTCATTCTGATGCTCGATGCCGGCGAAGGCATCACCGACCAGGACAGTACCTTGCTGGGGCATATACTGCAACGTGGCCGGGCCCTGGTTATAGCCCTGAACAAGTGGGATGGGTTGGACGAAGCACACCGTAAGCAGGTTCTGTCCGGCATGGACAGACGGCTGCAATATGTGCCCTGGGCGCGCCAGATTCGTCTCTCGGCGTTACATGGTTCCGGTCTGAAAGAATTGATGCGGGCCGTGATCGAGGCCTGGCGGAGCGCGACACGGGAGATGCCCACCCCGGAATTAACCCGCGTATTGCAGACTGCTTGGCAGGCCCATCAGCCACCTATGAGTCAGGGTCGCACCACGCGCTTGAGATTTGCACACGCAGGCGGCAATCTGCCACCCCGTGTCATCGTCCACGGCAATCGCACCGATGTCATACCCGCGGCTTACAAACGCTACCTGGAAAACGTCTTTATCCGTCACTTCAAATTGCGGGGGACACCTTTACAAATCGAGTTCAGAAGTGGTGTCAATCCTTACAAGGACAAGAAAAACAAACTTACGCAGAGGCAACTGGCCAAGCGCAAACGACTGAAAAAATTCACGCAGAGAAAATCCAGGAAATAAGCAGGC
>CAZYVH010000066.1:0-17580 GCA_964650905.1 uncultured Wenzhouxiangellaceae bacterium
CATTTTTTGGTACAATAGTGCACGAAAAACAAGCCAAATCCACCCAAAGGCTTGCACCTATGATCCGTTATACGAGTCAAAAGCAACTCAGTATAGAGGGATTTGACACACCCGTTGAAAAACAACTCGATGCCCAGCAACACCCGTTCAAGCTGTGTAAAAAGAACGTTTCTTAAGTAAAATAGTACGTTCACCACGTACCACTGGTTCATCACGTTGATTTGTTCCCTCAAACCGGTACCGTAACAATCCAGCATCTTTACGATCCTCCAGATCCCTGATTTCCAGAATTTCGGAATTTGCATACAAAGTGTCACCTGGATGTACCGTTGCAAGCATTCTGATTTTCGTGTACGACAGATCATTAATGGCGTTCTCAGCAATATCCTGTGTTGTAAGACCCACTACTACACAAATGGTAAAACCACCGTTAACCAAGCGTTCCGGAAACTTACCATCCATGTAAGTTTCCATTTCATGCTTATTAAAATGTGGCGATGCCGTGTTCAAAGTAGTCAGGGTAAAGTAAGTATTCTCGGACGCGTCTACTGTCCTTCCCCTCCTATGAGGCATTTTGTCCCCAACATTGAAATCTTCAAAAAAATTATGCTTCCCGGTGAGTGTCGTCACTTTCATAAACTCCTAATTTTCTGTTTCCGCGTCACGGCAACGTACCATGTTGGTTTTATCAAATTCGATGACCAATTCATCCCGCTGGTTAACCCCCCGGGTCCGCCATGTGATAATTCCCCATTCCGGACGACTGTTTGACAGTCTTCTTTCAACAATTTCTGATGAACTTGTGAGCGTGTCTCCGGGGTAGACAGGTTTGATGTTATTCAAATTGTCTATCCCAAGGAACAAACCGCCGCCCTCGGAAAGATCCTCCACCGTCATACCGCCCACAACATTGAATACAAACAGTGGATGCACCGGGGTATCGTCATAACCCAGGCTGCGCGCATATTCGGCGTTGAAATAAATCGGGTTGTATTGACCCGTTTCGCTGCAGAAGATGATGTTGTCACAGCTGCGAAGCGTTCGTCCCCAATGATGATTGAATAGCTTGCCCAAGGGCATGTCTTCGTACGTGTTCAGTGCTTTTTTTTCAGTTTGCATGGTTAGCCTCGCAAATATTTGATTATCTTTCGCCCAACAGGCGCCGCGCGACAATTTCTCTCTGGATGTCGCTGGTGCCCTCTCCAATGCAACCGACGGCTGAATCACGCCAGTATCGATTCACTGGGAATTCCGTGCAGTAACCATTGCCTCCATGGATATAAAGGGCAGTCCAAGCGTGCCTTAACAGTACTTCTGAACAAAAAAGTTTAACCATGCCGCATTCCATGTCGCAGGTCTCTCCCCGGTCAAACTTTTCGGCCACGGCGTAAAGCATCTGCCGGCCTGCTTCAATTTCTGTCGCCATATCGGCAAGTTTGAAACGAATGGCCTGAAATTTGCTGATGGTCTGGTCGAACGCTTTTCGTTGCAGGGCATATTCAAGTGCCGCATCCATTGCGGCCTGAGATACGCCCAGCACTGTGGCGGCGGCGCCAATACGACCGGCTTCGTATCCATTCATCAATTGCGGCATTGCCTTGCCTTCGACACCGCCAAGCAAGTTCTCCACCGGAACCTCCACATCATTGAGCTGAATTTGCCAGGTGTGCATGCCGTGATAGCCAGCCATAGGAAGACGGGTACCAATCATCCTGGGCTCGTCGAACCCTCCTCTTGGTTTTTCCACCAGGAAACAACTGATGCCCCGGTGTTTTGGTTTGATCTGGGTATCGGTTTTGGCATAAAGAAAAATCATGTCGGCCTGGCTGGACCAGGTGATGAACTGTTTCACGCCGTTCAGAATGTACTTGTTACCTTTTTTAACCGCGGTTGTGCTTATATTGGCAAAGTCCGATCCGGCCTCAGGTTCGGATGCACCATTGGCTGTGCGTAAACTGCCATCAGCAATACCGGGTAGGTATTTTTTTTTCTGCGCTTCGGTCCCGCTTTTATTCAGGATTGCACCGTTCATCAAGTTGCGATGAATGACCCGGCCGACGGACATCATTGCCCCCGCGAGTTTTTCGGTAATGAGCACTTGCGTTAGTGTGTCAAAGGGAACGCCTCCGTACTCCTCCGGAATGGTCATGCCGAACCAGCCCATTGCCGCCATTTTGTCCAGCAGACTGTCCGGTATCTCGGTATCGTTAAGATCGATATCCCTGGCAAGGGGCACCACTTCGCGTTCAGCAAATTTTTGTGCCTGGTCTCTGGCGACCAGATGGTCATCATTTAAAATAGTCATAGTTTTAACTCCGGTAGAAATCAGTTATGGAAGTTCTTTAAATCAAGTGGGCTTTTTCAAGTACTCAATGATTGTTTCAGGAACTTTCCAATGTAGGGATTGCGAGAATGTTTTTTGCTCTTTTGACTACTGCGTAGTCCACCATTTGGCCATTTACAGTAATGCAGGCTTTGCCATCTGCTTCTGCCGCTGCAAACTCTTTAACAACTTTTTGAGCCCATTCCAACTCTTTGGCAGTTGCGGAGAATGCCTCGTGGATAACTTTGATCTGGGCGGGGTGGATACACATCTTTCCCCCGAAACCAAGCTGCCTGCTGCGCTTTGCGGATTCACGCAGGAGATCCATGTCTCTGAACTCCCAATGGGGGGTATCAAACGGGGGAAGCAAACCAGCCGCGGCGGATTCAATGACCATCTGTACGCGAATCGGAAGCCACTCTGTTTCGTCCTTTGTCCAAACTAGCCCCGTGTCAGCCATAAGGTCTCCGGCACCATATGAAGCACGGCTGATAAGCGGGCATGACCTCAAAATTTCCCGCATGTTTGAGATACCCTTGGCCGTCTCGATAATGGGGATTAAATCCAGCTCACTTGCGCGGCGGTCTCTCCTGCGAGCCGCTTGTTCCAGGTACCAGTAGCAGATTTCCATATCACTGGCGGATTCAACCTTCGGAATGACTATGCCCGCGCACTCCATGTTCAGAACAGCATTTATGTCTTCAATAAAAAAATCGCCATGTATGGAATTAACCCGCACATAAATGGGTAAAGTCGCAATAGCGGCCTTGCTCATTACCTCTCTGGCATTTTCTTTTTCAGACTCAGCAATAGAATCTTCAAGATCTACCAGTACGGTATCCGCACCGGCATTAATTGCCTTTTTGATCTTGTAGGGATCATCCGCTGGTACCAGCAGAATACTTCTAAGCATTATGTACACCTCTAAAATAAACGAACATTAAAATGTGAGCGGCCTATAGCGGTTTCCCGCTGGGCTTGTTGTCTGTCTTTAAAAATCAATAAGCAATAGCACCCTTGGCTTTAAGTTCTGTGATCGCCAGTTCTGAGTATCCCAAAGAGGTCAACACATCAACTGTGTGCTCACCCAAAGTAGGGGGTCCCAACTCGCACTTATGTTCGGCGACCGACATATGTACCGGGTAATCCACCAACTTGACCGGACCCAATGTCGAGGGTACTTCGGTATACAAATTACGATGCATCGCCTGTGGGTGATTCAGGGCATCCCCCAAATCGTTTAATTTTCCACATGGCATGCCCGCCTGATGCAAACGGTCTACCCAGTAGTCAGCGTCATGCTTTGAAAAAGCATTGGTCACCAGCGGGTCCAACGCTGCTCTGTTTTTAACCCTCAACTCATTGGTCGCGAACCTGTCATCATCGGTCAGTTCCCTGCAACCAAGCGTCTCACAGAACTTCGCCCACAGCTGTCGCCCCCCGGTACCGCCCGCGACGATGACGTACTGGTTGTCAGCCGTAACGTAAGGTCCGTATGGGGCCATGGTGTGATGCTGCACGCCAACCCGCTTGGGTAGTTCACCCTTGTACCAGTACATATAAGGGAAATAACCCATCCAGTTCATAATGCAATCAAACATTGCGATATCGATGTACTGACCTGCACCGTGATCTTTTCTGTATATAAGCGCACTCAGTATTGCTGAAGTGGCATACATCGCTGCTGAAATATCGCAAATCGACAGTGAAACTTTGGCATAATCCCTTTCTGTACCGTTGGTTGGAATCAGCCCCGACTCCCCTTGGACAATCAAATCAAAGGCCGCGCGTTTGGCAAAAGGACCATCCTGTCCGAAACCCGAAATACTGCAATAAATCAGGTTTGGATTAATGGATCGTAAAGACTCGTAATCCAAACCCCAGTCCGCAACGGTACCTGGAACAAAATTCTCAACAAATACATCAGCATTTTTGACGAGTTCCCTGACAATATCCTGACCTTGCTTTGTTTTAAGATTGATTGCGACACTCCGCTTATTGACATTGGCGTATACAAATCCGGAGCTATGTCCATTGACCAAGGTATCCCAGTACCTTGTGATATCGCCCCCTTCCGGTCGCTCGATCTTTACAATATCTGAGCCCATATGGGCCAGATTCCGTGTACATAAGGGGCCTGAAACTCCTTGCGTAACATCTATAACTTTAATATTGTCTAACGACCCCGCCATCCGTATTCCACAATGTTGCAGACCAATTCATGTGGCTATCTTATTAGAAAAAATATATGTGGAGTAATACAACCTTCATTGGGGTATATAAGATAATCCTATGGGGTTGGTGCCCAGTAAAATACCGGGCTCACATCGGCCATGAACAACTTACAAGGCATATACGGCATACACATCGTGCTTCGAAGGAAACCATGATATGAACATGAACGGGTGCACGTGTTTCACCTGCTCTACACCGCAAGCAGAAAATTTTGAAGGTTTTCTATGTCCCGTGTGTGGTGGCAACCTGGACATTACTTACGACTACGTTGCGGTGGCAAAACAAATGGGCGGTAGATTTCCCGAAGGTTGCCAGGACCTGTTCCGCTTTGCGACCCTGTTGCCATTGAGACAGCCGCGGTCGCCTTTCCCGTTACGGGTGGGCGGCACACCGCTGTACCCGGCGCCCCGTCTGGGCGAATTGGTCGGGATGCCCAGACTGTATATCAAGGACGACACGCTGAATCCCAGTGCTTCACTTAAGGATCGCGCCGCTCAGCGGTGTACAGTCATCGCGTTCGCGCATGGCCTGCATCAATTTGTGCTTGACCAGCCAGGCGGTGTTGTACGACACCGCCTGGAGACAGGACAATCTGCATCCGGCATTATTCGTGAGGCATTTGGCTAATTATTGGAATACGCATATTGGCCAGGTATCGACAAGAAGAACATTTCTCTTGCCATAATAGGAACTCCAAGTTTGGATAGTCAATCCCGGGAGTATCTTGAGTTCATAACAATTACGACACCGATCGTCATCCCAGTGCTCAACGCATTCGATTTCAACCTGCTGTGGTATGGCGTCATTTTGATCATCACGCTCGAATTGAGCCTGCTCATGCCGTCCGTCGGACTGAACCTGTATATCATAAAATCGATTTCCGACACACGCTTCAAGGAAGTGCTGATGGGCGTGCTGCCCTTTTTGATTTTGATGGCGTGTGCCCTGGCGCTGATTATTTTTTTCCCGCAACTGGCATTGTGGTTGCCGGCGGAGGTGTTTCAGTGAATCAGCCACCGGTTTCGTAGGCCCCGCAGAGGGATTGAAAAATCCGGCGCTTATTTATCGATGGGGGCCAGGGAAGCATGGGGCCATTGCCCGGAACTGATCAGATCCCGAATGACTTCGACCGCCAGCTTGCGTGCTGCCGAGATCGAGATAGCCTGCGGCCTGTCCAAGGGCAGGCACAAATCGATGTTTCGCGTGATCGAGACGCCTTCGATCGGTCGCAGCATGATGGTCTCCCGTTCCACCTCTTCATAGGTACCCGACCAGGGCAATATGGTGCAGGCGAATCCCTCAGCGACGAGTTGCTTGATCGTGGTGAAGGAATCGATCTCGGCGACGATCTGCAGCGTCAAATCAACATCACCGAAGGCGTTCTCAACAATCCGCCTGATCGAAAAATGCGAAGGCTTGGGGAAAATGAAAGGCAGCTTGCGCAGCTCGGTGATGCTGATCGGCTCATCACACTTCGCCCCGTCGGGCGGACGGGCCATGGCGATGAATAAATCTTCGCGCAGGATCGTTTCGCTTTCTATACCCCCGATTTCAGGCTCTTTGTAAAAGATACCGATGTCCAGAATCCCCGTAATCAATTTTCTATATAAATCGGCGCTCATGCCTTCCGAGTAGAACAAATCGATATCGGGATAACGCTCCGCCATCTGCTTGACAAATTGTTTACCCACCACGTTGGAAGGCGCCGCAGCCACGCCGATAGCGACGGCGCCGGCGGGCGTGTCCTTCAATGCGGTGACTTCGGCGGAAACACGGGTGATCTCTCGCAATACCCGGCGGGCCGACGCGTATAGTATCTCCCCGCTTTCAGTGGGAATCACTCCCGCTGATGTGCGGTGGAGCAACTCGACTTTTAATCGCGCCTCCAGATTGGCAATATGATTACTGAGCGCCGGCTGGGCGACGTGCAAAACCTTGGCAGCGCGGGTAATGCTGCCGGCGTCGCAAATGCCGACAAAATAGCGGAGTTGTTTCAGGTCGATACCGTGGGTCAAGTCGCAATTCCTCAATCACGGGTAATGGCGCGGACCGGTTTCGAAAACCCCTTGGGCACTTTCAGCTGCCGGAATTCAGAAAGCATACCAGACAATGTCAAAGTATAGGTAATTCAACGGCCTTCACCATAGAGACAGGAAGATACTCTGGCACGCCTGACCTATCATGCAGGACTGATATCAGCGCAAACGTGGGTTTTCCGTTCATGGCCTAACCAGACTGACGCCAGTTTGAACATTTTTTTCGTTTTGCTCGAGCATTGAACAACGCCAGCCCGCCCCGCAGCTTGGATGAGCGAGTTGTTAGCAGCTGATTCGCTGGTCAAATTGGTCCTCGGGGATGGCCTCTACAACTTCTTCAAGGGGAAGCTGGTCAAGATCCCACTCCCACTCGGGTGGGCCGCGGGCCGGCACAGTCGGCCACTCCATTGACCATGTTTGCTGACCCATCCTCGCCTAAGAGCGCGTACTGTTAGTAACCAATCCTTAGTGTGGGATGCGCTATCTGGTTGGGCTATGGCAGATTGACGTTGGCTGTTGTAAGAAAATCCCTCGACGTCGGCGCGAAACTCGATTGCATAAAGCACGATACCAACAAAAGGGCCGTCACCAGCCAAATTGTCACGAAACCAGGCCAAATGTTTAAAGTCAGCTTTCTTGGCGCTGGTTGCTGCTTTTATCTCAAGTCCCAATAATGCGCCGTCATGCAAGCCATTGTGTCAACCAGCAGGAGAAACACGGCCATGACTAAACTCTTTAGGTACATATTGCAGCTAAGCACGTTACTGATCCTGCTCACGCCGTTTACGACCCAGGCCAGTGGTCTGATGTGGCGGGTGGCACACTCATCATACGGGGTGGCTGGTTATTCGATGGCGTTGGCGATACACGCCGAAAAAACACCGGCATCGTAATCCGCGATGGAAATATCGTGGAAGTCGATGCCAATGCCTTGCCACAGTCTACCGAGGCCACTTTTATCGACTTGCAGGATGCTGAAACAATCTTGCCGGGCCTGATCGATCTGCACGCACATTACAACCTCGACCTTGTCGATGAAGGCAGGGTGGAAGAGGTGATCCACAACGGGGTGATTTTCCTGGCCAACGGCGTCACCTCGACCTGGTCGGCAGGCGAGTATTACCCGGAGCGGGTCATCGCACTGCGTGGCATGGCCAAATGACATCACCGAGGAGGAGATTTGGCAAGAGGTCGATAAATGGGCCAGCCACGGCGTGGTCAGTATCAAGATCAAGCAGGCAACGCCGGGTGAGGCAAAGAGCGCCCGGTGTAAGCCAGCCCGAAACAAGCACCAGCAATACCAGTAACAACAAACCAAGGTGGTAACCGCCTGTTACGTCCCACCGTATTTCCACCCTCCCATCCTGACCTATTTGAGGTGAGATAAGCAAGACTATCCCACGTTCTTTCCGGTCGAACAGATTCCTTCAAGAACGCGGGACGAGCTTGGTGCTATTCAGCAGGTGTATTGGTGTTCCAGGGCTGTTCCGGGTCAACCGGCCAGGCTGCCTCGATGAGGGCGGCGTCACGCGCGAGACCCAGCACGAACTTGTCATAGGCGAAATAAGCCAGCGCAACGACCACGTAGGCAGTACTGACTTTAAAGACGTTACGACGTTTGAGTTCGTTGAAAAGTGACAAGGGCAAGCTCTTAGTACTCGGTATATTTTTTGGAACTGCCACGAACGGCTTTCGCCGGATACTTTAACTCATTGGTTTTGATTTTGTTTTGCGTGGCGCGGATCAGATCGACATTCAGTTGATCCGATAACCTGATAAGGTAGATCAGGATATCCGCAAGCTCATCTTCGACAGCATGCAGTTTGTCAGCTGACAGGTCGAAGCTTTCAGTTTGCGTGATCCATTGAAACTGCTCAACCAGTTCACCGGCTTCAACGATCAGGGCCATGGCAAGGTTTTTGGGTGAGTGGAACTGGTTCCAGTCCCGCTGATCGGCAAAGTCCCTGATCTGTACACGTAGTTTTTCCAGTTGGTTCATTGCAATTCCTTTAACGTATGCTGGAGGTGATTTAATGACCCTGCCATTTTCCTCCAGCGACAGGTATGCACAATGCGCCAGATCAATTCAGCGGTACAAAAGTGGCGTGTCGGAACGGGAACGCCCTGCTTTGCGGCAGGAACGGAGAGATTCCGGATAATGCTACTCGCATTTCCGGGAAGACGATGGTCCACCTACTCGCATTTCCGGGAAGACGATGGTCCACCTACTCGCATTTCCGGGAAGACGATGGTCCACCTACTCGCATTTCCGGGGCTTCCCCGCTATTTGCACTTCCGGGACGACGGTGCCCCGCAGTGACCGGCGGTTATTGAGCCTTGCCGACCGGGATCATGATGTGGGCGTATTCGGTGTCCTTCCACATCACGTAGGGGCCGCCTGAAGACGGATCGGTCGTGATACCTTCCAGCGCAGCCTTGGGCACAATCACCATCAGGTGCGGGCCGGTTTCGACGTAATCATCCGCACTTTTTGGGTCTTCATGATAGGGATCCGAGTTGCTGACGCCACTACCATGGTCACCGAGTAACATGTACGAGATGCCCACGTGAGATGTCGAAAAGGGCGACTTTGCACCCATAGCGGCCATCATCTCACCCCAGACAGCGTCGACACAGATCGCAGCGCCATCACCCGGCATGGTGTCCGGCATACAGGTCCAGCCGTTGTTGCCTTCAGCGACAACCTCACCGTTGATTACCACGGTTGCACCGCCACTGACTGCAGTTGGGGCGGCAGCACGTGCATGGGCGATACGTTTATCAACATCATTACCGGCCATACCGGTGCCGATTCCAGCGGCCATCAATACCAGCGTCAATACAGATTTCAAAATAATACCTTGTTTCATTTTGGTTTGCTCCACGTCACAATTAATTTTTGTCGGCCCCTGGTTTACCTTGCATAATTAACTGGCTTGGTCAAAGACAATGACATGCCAGTCAATCCATGCAGGTCGCAACAAGTATAGGTTAGCGTAAAAAAAACGCCCGGCAAAGCGGGCGTTTTTCGTCTCGGTTTTGCCAGTACCAGCTGGCAAAGTCCGTTAGAAGTGCGCGCGATGGGTCAAGCCATAGGTGCGGGGGGTTATTCGTCCTCTTTGGGTTTATAAGCCTTGATCAATTCCTGCTGGACATCCGAGGGTACCGGGTCGTAATGGCTGAATTCCATTGTGAAGCTGCCCTGGCCCTGGGTCATACTCTTCAACTCCGTATGGTAATTCGACATAACACTCAGCGGGATATCGGCACGGATCGTGACCAGACCGCCACGCAGGCTTTCAGTACCGCTGATGCGTGCCCGGCGACCGGCCAGGTTGCCGGTGATGTCACCCATGTCTGCATCCGGTACGGTCACCTCGATGTTCACAATGGGCTCGAGAATCTGTGGGCCGGCATTACTGATCGCGTCCAGAAAGGCATGACGTGCCGCCATGACAAAAGCAATTTCCTTGGAGTCCACCGGATGATATTTGCCATCGTAGACGGTGACTTCCAGGTCCTGGATGGCATAGCCCGCGACCGCACCGTCTTCGAGAATCTGGCGTATGCCCTTTTCGACCGCAGGGATCAGGTTGTAAGGAATGGCGCCACCGACCACCTTATTAATGAATTCGAAGCCGTTGCCCCGGGCTTTTGGACGCACGCGCAGGAACACCTCACCGAACTGACCGGCCCCGCCGGTCTGTTTTTTATGCCGGTAATGACCTTCTGCCGGACGCGTAATGGTCTCGCGATAGGCAATACGGGGTGGACGGGTAGTGACTTCGACGTTGTAGCGCTCCTGCATACGTTCGAGCATGACCCGCATGTGCAATTCACCCAGCCCGCGCATCACGGTTTCATTCAGTTCCTGGTTGTGTTCCACGACAAAGCACGGGTCCTCTTCCTGCAATCGCTGCAGGGCGATGGAGAGTTTCTGCTCCTGGCCGCGGCTCTTGGTGTTGACGGCCAGACCGTACATCGGTTTTGGGAAACTGGCCCCCACGAAGTGGTAGCTGTCCGCCTCGTGCGTGTCGTGCAGAACTGCACCAAAATGGATGTCATCCACCTTGGCCAACGCACAGATGTCACCGGGTATACCGGCATCGATTTCAACGTGCTTGCCACCCTGTATTTTAAACAGATGGCCAACTTTTAGCGGTTTACGGGCATCACCGATAAATAACTGGGTGTCGGGTTTTATGGTGCCCTGGTAAATACGGAAAATACTCAGTTTGCCGACAAACGGGTCATTGGTAATCTTGAAGACGTGTGCAACGACAGGTTCATTGGATGTGGCGGTGACCTGGACCGGTTCGGCCTCATCCCCTTCACCCTTGAAAAAGGGCGGTGGGTTGCCATCACGTGGCGATGGTGCCAGACGCTTGATGAACTTGAGCAATTCGTTCGTACCAGCACCGGTTTTGGCAGATACGAAGCAGATGGGCACCAGGTGTCCTTCACGCAGGGCCTGCTCGAAGGCCGTGTGCAGTTCCTCACGTGTCAGTTCTTCTCCTTCCAGGTATTTCTCCATCAGGTCTTCATTGACTTCCACGACCTGGTCGATAATGGCATCGTGTGCTTCAGACAAAGACAGGATGTCGGTCTCGCCTTTTGTCTGGAAAAAGCAGTCCCGCACCGTACTCAGGTTTTCCGCAGGCAGGTTGACCGGCAGGCATTCCGGCCCAAATTCCTCACGCAGTTCTTCCACTACACTTTTAAGATCGACACCCTCGGCATCGATGCGGTTGATGATGATCATACGGCACAAACGCCGGCGTTTGGCCCGGCGTATCACACGTCGGGTGGTAAGCTCAACACCCGCACTGGCGTTGACCACAATGGCCGTCATTTCCACTGCCGTGATGGCTGAGAGCGTCGGTCCGCGAAAATCGGGGAAACCGGCGGTGTCTATCAGGTTAAGGTGCATACCTTCATAATCAAGACTGGCAATGGCAGAATCGAGTGAGTGCTGGTAATTCTGCTCTAGCGAATCATGGTCCATGGTGGTTGTACCACGCTCAATCGTACCCGCCTCACCCTTACTGCCCGCTTTGACCAGTAGTGTTTCGACCAGTGTTGTCTTTCCGGAACCGGTATGGCCAACGAGTGCAATATTGCGGATATCCTTGGTGCGGTACTTGGGCATGTGGCTGTCCTTCCTGGTGTCTAAACAAACTATGGGACGGCCATCCTATTACGTTTGTCCAAAACCGGCAAATGACTTAGGTCACTTCTACGTTCAGTTTCAATTCATCAGCGTGGGTATATGCTGTTTTCAAACTTCAGGAAGCCGCTCGAACAAAGGAGATTGAAATGGCCAGGTACTTTGCAAGAACCATCGCAATTGTGTTGTCCATGATTGCGATTCCCACGTGGGCCACGCACGCCGATGGCAGTTACCAGCAGTCTGCTTATGATCGTGCCCGGTATGATTACGCCAGGGTTTTGGATGTTCAACCGGTCACCGAAACAGTTCAGATCCCGGAAGACCGCCAGGTATGTCGGAACGAAGCCGTACAACGTCGCGTGGCTGAAAACCGGTCACCCGGACCGGCCATTTTCGGTGCCATTATAGGTGGTGTGATCGGTAACCAGTTAAGCCGTGGGCATGGCCACGACTACCACGGGGGTTACCGGGGATACTACCGTTATGGACACCGGCATAGTGGTAGACGCGCGGCAGGCACCCTTGCTGGTGCTGCGATCGGCGGCATGATAGGCAGTTCGGTGCAGTACAGCGAGGCACCAGCCAGGTATTACAACGAAACCGTGCGGGTATGCGGCGCTGAGACCAGTTACCACAACGAAGAACGTGTCGTAGCCTGGGATGTCACCTGGAAATACCGCGGTGAGGTCTATCACAGCCGTATGGATGAACCACCTGGTGAACGCATCAAGGTTCGGGTAAGCGTCATTCCTGAATAACACCTAACACACTCCAGCAGTTCCGTTGCACCCTCATGGGAACTGCACCCTGGGCGGTACCGGCAGTCGGTGCCGCCTTTTTTTCATGTGACATACATCGGGCAATCTGTAGTTTGCCCTGTACAGGCATTTACGCTTCAGGTAACGTTTCCACACCCTATTTTAACCAGGACCTGCAAACTTGCCTGATTCATGGCTGGTACTCAAATTCGGTGGCAGCAGCGTCAGCGGTAGGTGGCAATGGGACACCATTGCATCGCTGCTGAGCCAGCGTCTCGATGCAGGCTACCGGGTCGTGTTGGTTTGCTCGGCGCTGCAGGGGGTTACCAGTTCCCTGCAGACCCTGGCTGATGACGCCCATGCAACAGATATAGATGACTTGAACTCAATCCTTGAGCGGCACCGACAATTGGCGCTGGATCTGGGTGTTGAGGCGGAAGACCTGATCGTACAGGCCGGCCGTGACATCAGGCAGGCGCTGCGCAGCCTGCTCGATGCAAAAACCGCGAGCGAGCGTTATGCTGCCATTGCGACCCTGTTACCAATCGGTGAATGGCTCAGCACCCATATTGGTGAACGTTTCCTGGCACAAAAGGGTGAAGTTGAATGGGTGGATGCACGTTCCGCGCTAACGACATTAGCCGAGTCCAACCCGGGTGGACGGCGTGCCTGGTTATCAGCACGGTGTGAGAGCCGGGCAGACGGGCAATTACAACAGGACTGGCTAACACGCAAACGCGCATTGATTACCGCTGGTTTTGTAGCCAGCCACCACGCTGGCGGCACCGCCTTGCTGGGCCGTGGCGGTTCGGACACTTCAGCCGCTTTGCTTGCCGCCCGCCTGGAGGCGCAGCACCTGGAAATCTGGACGGACGTCAACGGCTTGTTCAGTGCTGACCCCAGATTGATCCCTACGGCCCGTTTGTTGAAAGAACTGGATTACGACGAGGCACTGGAAATGGCCGCCAGTGGTGCAAAGGTCGTACACTCTCGCTGTATTCGTGCGGCGTCAGACGCAGATATGCCGATATTGATCCGTGATCTTGCCAGACCTGCAATCCAGGGAACACAGATCCGTGCCATCGGCGTCAGTTGGCAAGCCAATCAGCCCGCTCAGCCGCGCGAGGGCATCCGCAGTATCTGCTATCGTGCGGACATGGCGGTATTGCTGTTGCAAAATCTTGATACCCGTGAGCAGGTTGGATTTCTTGCCTGGGTGTTCTCCTGCATCGCCGGGGCGGGTATCTCAATCGACCTGGTGGCGACCTCTGAAACCACCACCACGGTTGCACTCAACCGTACCAGTAATGTGCTCGATGACCGTTTGCTGGAAACGCTGGCGGAACAATTGCGGGCACGTTGTGCAGTGACGGTTTACCCGCATTGCATTGGTATTAACCTGGTCGGGCGTGGCGCACGGTTAGCGCTGGCGAAGCTGGATCCCGGCTCTGAATTCTTTGCTGAGTGTCGTCTTTTGATGTTGTCGCAGTCGGCTAATGACCTGTGTACCAGTATCGTGATCCCCGCAACGGATGCGCAAACGTTGCTTGAGAATTTACACACAAGTCTGATTGGCAGAGGTCTGGATGCTGACCAGTTCGCGGTTGTATTCGGACCCGCCTGGCAGGAATTGAGGGCTTGAACATGGCGAGACTTGGCACCAACAACAAGCAGGCTGAGCGCTTTGCATTCACGGCTTGTCGTTATGACCCGGCCAGCGGCGAAGCGTTGCTTGCTTATGAGGTTGACGGTCTTGCACTGCTTGAAACCCTTGTCTTTCCATGGGCTCCGTGGCCTGCGGATGCCTCGCGTCAGGCGGCATTCGAGCGGGCGCTCGAGTTGCTCCACCTGATTGCAGGTATCTCCTATTACAAGGCTGTTTTAGCCTCAACCATTGTTGCCGATAGCAGCAGCCTGAATATTGATCTGAGCAATTTCTTGAATGAACTTTATTTAAGGGGGTTGGGCGAATTTGCTCATGTCAACCAACTGGACCTGTCAACCCTGACACTGTTTGAAGCCAATACCCATGATGCGCCGCTAAGCCATGACCTCGCTTTGCCTGAACGAGCGTTGGTCGCCATGGGCGGTGGCAAGGACAGCCTGGTCTGCCTGGAGTTACTACGTAAAGCGGGTATTGAAGTACAGCCCGTGTGTGTGGGTGGTTCTGAGCTCATCGGCGAAACTGTCAAGGCAGCGGGTCTGCCACTGATCCGGATCGAACGCCAACTGGCGCCGCAACTTGCTGACCTGAACCAAGCGGGGGCATGGAACGGCCATGTACCGGTCACTGCGATCAATTCCGCTATCCTCGTGTGTGCCGCAATCTTGTATGGCTACCGCTATGTTGTATTTGCCAATGAATCATCGGCCAATGAGGCGACATTGACGAATCCGCAAGGTCTTGACATCAATCACCAGTACAGCAAGAGCCTGGCTTTTGAGCAGTCATTCGGGTCCGTCATCCGGCAGCGGATTTCATCCGGTGTGGCGTACTTCTCGGTGTTAAGGCCTTTTGGTGAAATCGCCATCGCGCGCCGCTTTGCGGCATTGCAGCGTTATCACCCCATATTTTCGAGCTGTAACCGTAATTTCCACCAGGATGGTTCACATATCGACGGGCGCTGGTGTCGGGATTGTCCGAAATGTCGTTTCACAGCACTGGCGCTGGCGCCATTCATCACACCAGCCGAACTGCTCGCCATCCAGGGCGTGAACTTATTGGATGAGACCGAACAATTGAAAGGTTTCAGGGAATTATGCGGCCTGGGTGAAGAAAAACCGTTTGAATGCGTAGGCAGCATTGCCGAGAGTCGTGCGGCCGTTAAATACCTGTCAGAACAACCACAATGGTGTGACAAGGCGGTGATACGCGCGTTGGGGGCTGACGCGGAGATTAAACAAAGCGGCCGCCTCGTGCTGCAAGCTGACCCGGTGGCGGAGCATTGTATCCCAACGGCAATCCTGCAGAAGCTCGATGCGTTTTGAAGACCTTGAACAAGCCCGGGTTGGCATCCTGGGGCTGGGCCGTGAGGGCCAGGCAGTGTGGCGCAGGATACGTGCATGCTTCCCGCAAAAACCATTGTGGTTATTTGCTGAAACAGCCGTGGCCGATGACTTTGAAACCCAGCTCAACCCTGGCATCGATCATTATCATTGCGGTCCGCTGGAACACGCTGGTCTCGAGACATTCGACGTGCTGGTACGCTCCGCTGGTATTAGTCCTTATCGGGCTGAGCTACAGGAATTGCGTAGCTGCGGTGTTGCTTTTACGAGCGCCAGTAATCTTTGGTTTAAAGAGAACCCTACGGCCCGAAGCATTTGTGTGAGCGGCACCAAGGGCAAGAGCACGACCACCGCCTTGATCGCCCATTTGCTCGAAGCTGCGGGTCTGAAGACTTGCCTGGCCGGTAATATTGGCCGCCCGATGCTGGCCTGTGATAACACAGACGTGGACTGGTGGGTGATCGAACTGTCCAGCTACCAGTTGGTCGACCTTGAGGCTGAACCCGACATCGCCGTATTGCTGAACTTAAGTGATGAGCACGTCGACTGGCATGGTGGGGCCAGGCAATACCATACCGACAAGTTGCGTCTGGCAGATTTGGCTGCAAGCGGTCGCCTGATTGCCAATCAAGCCGACCCGATATTGGCTGAAAACCTGACTGGCCGCCCGGATACGATCTGGTTCAATCAAGGACGAGAGGGGGAGTTCGGTAAAAGCGGCGTGTCCAGGAGATTCGAAAGATCGATCATTGCACCGCCATCACTCCCGGGTGATCATAACCGGCAGAACCTGGACGCCGCGCTGAGTGTGGTTGATGCTTTAAATCTTGAGATTCCACATCTCGAACATGTCCTGTCGACATTCCAGGGCTTGCCACACCGTTTGCATTTATTGGGTGAGAAAGCTGGAATCCGCTACGTGGATGATAGTATTTCAACCACACCGGTATCGGTTGAGGCTGCACTTCAGACCATCGGTCGCGATGACGTGGTGCTACTGCTCGGTGGCTTCGACAGGGGCCTTGACTGGCTGAAATTTGCCGCCAGCACAGCACTCAAGCCGCCTTATGCAATCATTACCATGCCGGACAACGGTGTGCTCATCGCGCGTCAATTGGTCAAAGCTGGTGTAAAACCACCAGCGGGCTTACACGAAGTAACCAGCTTGTCTGAGGCCGTTTCGCTGGCGCAGTCGTTGCTAACAAACGGAGGATGCGTTCTGCTGTCACCGGGGGCAGCCAGTTTCCCGCATTTCAGGGATTTTGAAGATCGTGGCAATCAGTTCGCGACATTCGCAGGCATTGAAAAGAGCGTGTGAACCCGCATATGCCATAAAAGGTTCTGAATTTACATCACATATTACATCACGCATTTTTCACCCGCGCATAAAAAAAGATCGCGGGAACAGGGGTGAGGAGTGCATATAAACCCTGTTGGCATGAGGGAGAGACCAATGTCCCGCGATCTCTTGACTACATAGACCGTAACCGTACGGAAAAAGTTTCAATATATTTTCATTGAATGGAGTTTTTTTTATGAGTGACACACCCAACGAAATCCTGGCTGAGATGAAAACCAGTAAAGGTATCATTAACATTCACCTGTACCCGGAGCACGCACCGGTTACAGTAGCCAGTTTTATCAACCTGGCAAAGCGTGGTTTTTATGACGGTCTCAGCTTCCACAGGGTGATTGATAATTTCATGATCCAGGGTGGTTGCCCGCTGGGTTCAGGAACCGGCGGACCCGGTTATCGTTTTGAGGATGAGTGCAATGACGCCTTGCGCCACGATACCCCGGGCAAGTTGTCAATGGCCAATGCCGGTCCGGGTACCAATGGCAGTCAGTTTTTCATCACCCATGTTGAAACTCCGTGGCTGGATGGTAAGCACACAGTCTTTGGCAGTGTGGTATCAGACGCCGACCAGGTGGTTGTCAATGCCATTGCCGGTGGTGATGATATTGTCTCAGTCACCATCACCGGTGGTGACGAACTGCTCACACAACAGGCGGCGAGGGTCGCCGAGTGGAATCAGGCGCTGGGCGATTAGT
>CAZYVH010000067.1:0-17517 GCA_964650905.1 uncultured Wenzhouxiangellaceae bacterium
TGCTCAACCACCTGTTTCTGAGGTAGCAATACAAATCTGTCAAGCGCAAAGAAGCCCAGGGCCAAGCCCAACACGACAATGATCATTTTATCCAGGCGTTTACCGGTCTCGGCTATGATAGATTGCGAATGATTGACCTCGTGATCGCGCTTTACGCCCTCATGAGTGAGTTCAAAGACCCAGGAAAAAATCAGTGTGGGTACAAAGCCGATGGCAAGCACGACAATGACAATACGCGAGGGTGTCTCATCCAAACCAAACAACGGGAACACCGTTGCCGCGACCTGAACCAGCAACCATGAAGTGACCAGGTATCCGGTTCCCACCCGCATGACGTTACGGCGTTTGAGTTCTACAAAAAATGACAAGCGCTGGCTTCTTTATTGTGCACGATTGTTATTAAGCATAGTTGCTTGACCAATAAAAGCCAAAAGAATCGGTGTAGATTGGTGCAATATGAGGGTTAGCAGTCTGTCGGGCTTCCCCTCGCTACGGCTTCTATTCTCGGACAGGCTCCTAGTGGAGCAGTTTTTTGCGTCAGTTGTACACGTTTTTAGTCACCGCTTACTCTGGTTCAATAACCACAGCGGTGCCAACTGCAAGTAATTCCGCCGCGCCACCCATCATGACCGAGGTGGTGAAACGCGTTGCAATAATGGCATTGGCACCCAGTTGCTGGGCCTCTGCTGCCATACGATCAAGGGTCTGCTCGCGACTCTCGGCAATAAGCTTTGCGTACTCATGGATCTCCCCACCCACAATATTACGCATGCCCGCAAGGATGTCCTTGCCGATATGACGTGCGCGTACGGTGTTGCCACGGACCAGGCCAAGTGTCTTGACGACCCGATGGTTCGCCACTGTCTCACTGGTTACGATTAACATCTCAAATCTCCACGTCTTTGTATTTATCGGTCTTACGTTCGATCAGTCTTTGCCGCAATACCGAGAACAACAACACCGCCAGGCCGCCATAAATTGCAGCCATGACCAGCTTTAACCCTATTGATATGCTGGCATCTACTATGAACACATAGAGGCCAATACCAGTAATAATCAGAATACCGGCGATAAATAACAACCACCCGACGCTGCGGCTGGTTTGCACTGTCAGATCATTCATTGTCTCTCTCCATTTGTCTTCTCCCAGTTCGCTGAGATGCGTTTGCCCGATACGATCGCGCATGACCCTGAGTTCGGCAAGTTTCTGACGGCAGTCTGCACACATTTCACAATGAAGCGTGACACGTTGACGTTGCTGCTGGCTCAATTCACCATCGATAAAACCCGAAAGCAGTTCACCTGGGTGTTGATCCACACCTCGCGTCTCACGCATCATGACGGTTAAACTCCTCCTTCAGCGCCATCCGTGCCCGGTGCAGACGGGACATGACCGTTCCGGGTGCAATCGACAAAACCATGGCGAGTTCGGCATAGCTGAGATCCTGATAGTCACGCAACACGATAATCTGTCGCTGTTCTGCGGTCAGCTTTGCCAAGGCCTTTCGCAACTGCAGCTTAGCTTGCTCAATCTGCAGTGACCGCTCGGGGCCCACGCCGGGATCACTCAGGTCATCAATACCATCTCCTCCAGGCCGCCTGCGCCGTATCAGGTCGATGCAGCGATTACGAACCAGGCGGAAGAACCACGGTTTCAACGAACCCTTGTCAGCGTTGTACGCACCGGGTTGCATGAGTGCCTTTGCGTACACGTCATGGACAACATCAGCCGCGTCATCAGAATTACCGAGCATCTGTATCGCCAGCGCGTGTGCTCCGTTGCCGAGTTGAACCAACTGTTCTCGCATATCGTGATGTTTCATTGGGCTCCGGTAACTATACGCACCAGCCTTTATTATATTCCCGCCACAATGTTTAATGGATTACAGTGCACATCGACGACTTGTTGCCAGTCATGCGGAAACTTGAGTGCCTCCAGCCAGTTGCAGTGCGTCTTGGTCCAGCGGGTCCTGGTAGACGGCCAGCTATGACCATGACGCAACACATAGGCATTGAGTTGCTGGCGCACCTTGTGCTCCTGCGCTTTTAAGTCATCCCGAGGGCGGGTCAGATCCCGCATCGCCTCCTGCTCTTCATCCGGTAGCCACATCACCGCCGGCGGTGTGCGGGCTCCTAGTCAGGCAGACCCATCACTTTGAGGATTTCATGCCAACGCGGATCATTGCGTAGTTTGGCCAATGCCCAACTCAATTTCATTTCGGTCAGGGCGGGGTCACGTTCTTCGGCGGCATGACGCAGCAGTTCAAACACTTTTTCGGTATCGCCACACAGGCCATAGATTTCGGCAGCATTGAATATCTCGCGTTGCTCGATCAGCTCATCCGCAATCGCGGTACCGCCCACCTTGTCACCCCGGGTGCAGGCGATCATACCCAGACCAATGTTTTTCCAGACCTCATGCGGTTCCTTCTCGATGGCTGACCTGGCCTCGTCCAACTCACCCTTCGCCAGGTAGACTCGCGACAGCTGGAAGTTGGCAAAAATGGAATTTGGGCTGAATTCCAGCACTTTGCCGATCATTTGTTGTGCGATTTCCAACTTACCGGCAGCCAACGCATTGTAGCTATAATTGGAATAGGTCGGGGTGTTAAGCGGGTCACGATCAATGATTTTTTGGAAGGTTCCCATGGCCTCGTCGTAACGCCCCTGCATGCCATAAATGGTACCCAAACGCCGCAATGCCGTGATGTGCTTTGGATCGATTTTCAAAGCATGTTTCAGATCCAGCTCGGCACCAGCCAGGTCACGAAAGTTGACCTGTTTGATCAGCGCTTTAGCGACGTATGCATCTGCCAGGTCCGGGTTCAGTCTGAGCGCCTGGTCGAGGTAACCAGACGCTTTGCCAATACCCTCATCGCGATCAATCGCGACCATGTTCAGCGCCAGCATCAGGTTGGCGTCAGCCATACCGACCAGTGGTTCGGCATAGCCTGGGTCCTCATTGATGGCTTTTTGGAAGTAGTCAATGGCCGAATTCTGGTCATCAATCGTAAGCTTGGCCTGCAAAAAAACTCCCTGTTGATATGCCGTGTAGGCCTCGGGGATGACAACACGTTCAGTCGGTGTCGTTCCGGCATCGAGCAACTGCGCCTGTAATGCATCGACCACGGCGCGGGCAATTTCATCCTGGACCTGAAAAATGTTGTTGAGTTGGCGGTCGTAGTCCGCCGACCACAGCGTGCGGCCCTTGCGGGCATCGATTAATTGGGTGGTGATGCGTACGTTGTTATCAACCGCACGTACACTGCCTTCGAGTAGGGTGCCTACATTTAACTTTTCACCGATGGCGGTGAAATCACCCTCGTAGTTTTTGAACTGGAACGCCGACGTTTTGCCGGTGACGCTTAAATCAGCGACACGCGACAGCATGTTCAGCAACTCAACCGTCAAGCCTTCAGCAAAATATTGCTGATCCCTCCGTGGGCTCATGTCGGTGAACGGCAACACGGCGATTGAATCCATGTTACCCCGCACCAGATCCGAGGACCAGATTTTATCGAACACAAAATAGGCCACAGCAAGCCCGAGGGCCGTCATGATTGCCAAGTCCGTCTTGCGAGCGGTACGGGCTTTGAACAATACCTCATCGGCAGTGTCCTCGCTATCCTCCTTCTTAATCCCCTGCGGGGTGAGTTCGAACATCCACGCCACCAGGAACACAATCGGCAGGCCGCCGATCAGCAACAGGATTACCGCCCGCATGGCCCACTCGGGGGCATCGAAGGTGGGCAACAGAATATCCGACGCCTCGACCAATACCCAACCGGCTACGATATAGGCAATAACGACACGGATGACGTTACGTCTTTTGAGTTCAGAGAAGAATGACATTTTTACCCCAAATCCAAGTTCCCAGCCACCATCTGCCAACCAGATGCGAGCCTTGCAGTAACCACTCTAACCCTAACCCATTCAGGTTTGGTCACATCACTACCGGCCGCAATCAGCACCTATTTCATGTTTGGAACCTGTCAACTCGACCTCATTCGCGGCAAGGCCGCAACCGATATTGATATCCGACCCCGACACTTCGATCCCACCATGTTCAGCCAACAAGAATCCTTTCAGCATTGATTTGGTCCCTTTGAGTTTGATCGCATGATGATCAGTGGAACTGGTGGACAACAGCAGATTGCCGATAAACGCATTGAGTGCCATATCCTTAGCTGACAGTTCAATTATCCCCGTAGAAATAATCGTTACGTCACCCACCATATGCGACTTTTTCAGTTTGACATCACACGGCACCCAATACAATCCCGAAACGAGATCATTGGGTTCCCATGCGTGGTCTTTACCTTTACCCTTATCTTTACTTTTATCGTCTTCTTCTTCGTCAGTACACACTGCGCTCATATCAAAGTACTGCACACCGGCCGCCAACGCTGCACGACCGCCGGGTTGGTAGTCGGCGAGCGCCATGGTGAACGGCCAGACTGCCGTGTCTACTTTTGTTGGTTTCGTAGAGAACTTGACTTTCTTCGCGCCTTTCAATTTTTTCACATAGCGGGTGATGCCATTGACAGTGTGTTTGGAGCCGTCAATTTTTATCCCGCCGTTGCTGTGCAGCAAACCATTGATTGATGATTTGCCGCCAGACCACTCCACGGCTTTCTCCTCGTCACCCTGAGCCCAGATTCCAACCGGCTCCAGTATCGTTATGCTGATCGATTCGCGTTGCAGGAACTCACCGCCAAAGTCAACGCTCACCGTTATCTCATAAGTGCCCGCGACAAGGTACTCGTGGTTGGGATTAAACTGATACTCAGCGGTGGCAACCGGGTTCAGTACCAACACTTCGGTGGTCCCGTCTCCCCAATCGATGGTGGCGGTTTCGACAACACTATCAATATCGGTGGCCGAACCGGCTACCGTGGCCAGTTGACCAACGCTGATCATGTCAACAGGAACGGCCAGTTGCAGCGACTGCACAACCGTGTAGACGTTTTCTGCCACCGTCGGGCCCAGTTGCGCATCGTCCTGGGCCGTGACCACAAAAGACCGCCTGCCCGTTGTTGCCGATGGTACGGGGGCCCCGTCCGGCACCGTACCGATACAACTGGTAATGCCTGAGCCTGCATCCAGACAGTCGAAATCGGATACCGGTTCCTGACCCTGCACAACGTATTGCCCGGTGGCAGGTGTTGCAATAACAGCTTGCGGAGGCGTGGTATCGATCAGAACCACAAAGGTCACCGGATTACTGCCATCAGTGGCTCGCACGGTAACAATGTGTACACCATCACCGCTGATTTGAAACCCGGACGCTGTCAGTGGTATGAAAGACTCAAAGTCCACTGAATACTCATAGCGGGTGTCCGGTGCCTGGTCGGTGACCTCGATATCCACCGGGTCGGTGCTTATCCAGTCGCCAGGATCAACCGCATTCCCGTCTACGCGAACGATCACACCTATGGTGCCCGCTCCACCACCCGAATCAGGCGCCGTTGGTATTTCTTCGGCGACATAGAAAAGACCCTTAAAGGTACTATTGGCAACGTTGCCGTTGTCGTCAACGGCTTGCACCATGTAATCAACCTGGCCATTGGCAATGCCGCTCAAATCGACGGGTCCACCACCAGTCCAGGTATTGCCACCGGCGCCTCGTACCAGGTCAGCCAACACCCAATTGCCCCGCACCGGGTTACCCGAGACCGATTGCAGGTATAACACAGCCACCCGCAACACCGTGCCCTCGTCGAAGACATCGACCGAGAATACAGCCTGTCTGGCGCCGGTCGATCCAACGATACTGGCCTGCACATTGTCAAATTCCGGCCTCAGGTAATCTTCTGTCGCCGATGCCAGCATCAATGGTGCAGGTGCTGTCTGCCGATAGAAAACCTGGGTATCAAAGCTACGGAACAAGCGTTCGGTCCCGTGATTTTTTTTATCCAGCGGTGATGTGTATTGACCAACAATCACGTTCAGTTGCTGGCGTGATGCAAATGGACCCCCGCCCGGTGGTGGTGCCTTGAAGCTGGAAATGTTGGTAAACGCTGTTGGAAATACGACTTCGTCAGTTTCGATCTCCGGTTCGATCTCAGCAAGCGCAATTACCGGTCTGGCAAAAGCAATATCCGTCACCAGTTTGTCTTCGGTTGTCAGCCCGGTCAGGAACGCACCACCGGCGGTCTCACCGTTGGGACCGGTCACGTCTCTTCTGACAATCGGCTGCAGTGGCCGGAAGTGAACAAACTGGACTTCACCATCGACGCTGAACAGCTCACCCTTGCCGGTATTCGTTTTGCTAATGCCGGTATCAGCCAGAGACCACGAGGCCGAAACCAGGCCTGAAATCGGGTCGGTTGCCACCGGCAACACCGGCGGCAATGGCTCCGTTACCATCGCACCGTGACCGTACTGATACATCGGCAAACCAAACAGAGTGGCTGCTTGCAATGCCTTGAAGTCGTACTCACCATACAGACCCAAATCGGCAAAGTATTGCTGCTTGGCAAATGCATGGGCCTGGCCGATGGACATACTTCCATTGAGATTGCGGGCAAAAAGAGCGAGCAGGCGTTCAGTCAGGGCAATAGCTTCTGTATCACCCAGGCCAAAGGCATTTTGTGCCAGGAAGACTGCGCCAAGATGGCTAAAGGTTTGCGCCCAGTCATTGCCGGGTGCGCTGCCGATTACCGAAACATCAGCAAGGTTACTGCCGGAGTGGCAGCCAACCGTGAACCAGATTCCACCGGCGAGATCCGTGTTACCCAGGTCAGTTGTGCTGATCAGGTTATCCGTGTAGTTACCCGCAGCATCCCCACTCGATGGCAGCGCCTCGGAGAAGTTGAAGTGCATATTGAACGACACCAGGTCGACCGGGGCGGGGCTATTCAGACCGGTCGCCAAGAGGAAGTCCGGGCGGGTCCATGCGTTGAGCGGATCCACACCGGGCTGATCGATCAATGCAGGTTCAACCGCAAAACCCAGTGCCGGGCTATAGGCGTTGAAGGTACCGTCGATGTTCTGTGCAGCATCGGCAATAAAGTCATAACCGGCTGACAGGGCAGTTTGTGGATCAAGCACACCGGAAAAGGCGATATAGTTTTCGGCCGCAGTCTGTATGTCTGCTGCAGATTCCACCAGTCGACCGACGCCCAGTTCCGGTACGTTGAGGTAACGATCCAGCCATGGAATCGGGTCGATATCGCCGTAGGTGTCATCCGAAAGGAAGTGGCGTGTGACCAGCGCGCCAAACATCGCGTTGTCGGAGAATTCGCCAGCAAAGGTCGACTCATTGGAAATCGATGTCTCATCCGGTTTGCGGGCAAACGGAATCACTTCATCCGAACCAACAATGGTGACGTAACTCAGGTTCGGAGATAGCAGCCGCTGTTCTTCCAGGTAGTGTGTGATGGCATTGACAATGGCGTTGGCCGCGTCGACATCACAGGGATTGGCATCCCAGTCGGTGTAGTCGACACCCGCAATACCCGACACATCAACCACGACACCTTGGGTGATGCCGGGAGCATTGATCAGTTGATTGATCGAGGTCAACGCCGCATTGGCCGCATCTGCGGCGGCGGCGTCACCACCTTCACTCGCTGCCAGTCGTGTGGGGTTGACCAGGAATACCGCGTTGGTATCCGGCATCCAGCTACCGGCCGGAACAACAGGAGATGCGCCACTTACCGGCCAGTCAGCAGGCCAGCTTCGCGCCGTGCATTGTGGGGCCGGCACCCGGGGTGTAAGCTTGACCCGTAATGTGTAGGGTTGCTCGGAGACGGCGCCGTTATAACCTGATACCTGGATCGTGAACGGCTCGGTATTACCTGCAATAGCAGACACCGCCTCATCTTCACCACCGCGATTGGTCGAGATCGAAGACAACGGCAAGGGTGCCAGGTTTACATCTTCAAGTGCATTTGGCTCCTCGGTCGTATTACCCTGATAGTCGACACCATCATCCTCAAACGGCACGGAATCGAGTGCTGCTGCCTCGGCGGCCTGTCCTTTCGCTTCCACCGTGCTAAGCGGTTCGTACATAATCAGATCATTGTCACCGGCAGGGTTCGACATAAACACGGAAACCCGATCACCCGCAGCCGGTGGCGCCACGCGGTAGAAATCGTTATCGTCACGGGTATTGATAAAGCCGAGCAACAGCTCATCGACGGGTGCTGTAAGGGCAAGATCTGAATCAGAAACATCAGTGATCGGATCAGGGATGATGCTTACCATGCCATTGCTGTTATCAGCCGGCACGGGTGTTTCGGCTCCAAGTTTCACCGTGGCCGCAGCCGGGTAGTCACCCAATGCCATTGCCGGTACGGCGCTGAATTTGACCGTATTGTCACTGAATCCACCCAGGATCAGGTCAAAAGAAAGCGTTTGGGTACCGTCGCCATTGTCAACTATGACGGGATCACCCAGTGGCACCGACGGAAGTATCGCAAGGGGTGTTTCAACACCCAGGGAGGCACTGCCTTTCACGTACAGAAAACTGTCTGCCAACGTCACTGCGACAACAAACGGCTCCGATTCGCTACCGGTCAGCGGGATATCAACAACGTAATTGACAAAATTGTCCGCCGAGAACTCCTGCGGATCGAGTTGTGCCAGCGTGATGGTCTCCCACGGGAAATCGGTCTTCAGCATCATCGCGATCAACAGTTGACCGAGGGTCAGATTACCGGTGTCCTCAATATCAGCCAGTGTGTTCGGGTTGTCCGGTGTGCCTGGCGGGCCGTAGAGCATGGCCAGTGTCAGGGCATCGAGCACCTGACCAAAAGTAAGGGCAGCGAATTGTGCCGGTGCAGCAGCTTTCAGATCAGCCAGTGTAGTAGTAGCGCTGACCACACCGGCCTCAACGGCATCGGCGAGGTTCCGGCAGTCGTCGCAGGGGCCTGTTGTATTATCAATGATGGCCGCGAATGAACCGACCGGGAACGAACCCAGCGGGGAGCCGAGCAGGTCGAATGAACCCAATGGGAATGAACCCAGCGGCGCGCCGTTGACATCAAATGAACCGAGCGGGAACGAACCCATCGGCAGGTCGCTTATGCCAAACGAACCGATCGGGAAGGAACCCAGTGGTGAGGCCGCCAGGCTACCGTAATGTGTCGCCACATCCAGCAACGACGAGGTTTCTGACAAGGACGCAATGGTTGAACAGGTGGCAGTACCATCAATTTCCTGACAACCACCAAAGTCCGCCATTTTCAGCAATGAAAGTGGCGGATTGTTCAAACCGTCCAATCCAAATGAACCGATCGGAAACGAGCCAATCGGAAACGATCCCATTGGGAACGAACCCAGTGGTGTCGAACCGATACTGCCCGAAGGGTTGGTGGCCTGCAGCGCCTCAACCAGGTCCGCCAAGCTGTCGGTGCCGGGATTGATTTGTAAATCTGCACAGGTGTCTGCGCCTTCTGCCACTGCCTGCTCGTCATAAAACTCACAGAAAGATTTGCCATTGATTGCAAACGAACCGAGCGGGAAAGAACCGAGCGGGAAGGAACCAAGGGGTAAGGTGCTTGTTGGTGCCGCCAGTAAATTGAAAGACCCTAATGGGAACGAACCGAGCGGGAACGAACCCAGCGGAAACGAGCCGATGGGGAATGAACCGAGCGGGAAGGAACCCAGCGGGAAGGAACCCAGCGGGAAGGAGCCCAGCGGGAACGAACCGATGGGGAATGAAGCGAGCGGGAAAGAGCCAATCGGCGCCGTACCAACCCGAAATGAACCCAACGGCAGCGCTGCCAGTGACAAAGCCGATACCGGTGCACCTGCCACTTCCAGACCCATCAGAGTATCTTCACCTGTGCACCGGGTGAATGATGGATCTTCCGCCAGCAAGGTCGCGCAGACCGGTGTGGCCCCCGGATCGGCGTTCTGCGCCCATTCATCAAGTTTTTCAACGGTGGTATCGCCCAGTGATAATCCCGGTAGTGACAGCGATGCCAACGGCGAACCCTCGATTGATAAATCACGCAAGGCAATACCGGCCACAGAATTTGGCAGTGGGTTCAGTCTCAGCAACTGCTCCAGTGTTACCGTTTGCAATGGCGCACCGGCAAGCTCCGGGATACTGTCAAGAATCCCGGTCCAGCCACCTGCACTCAGCAGGGGAATGGACGACAACGGGAAGGAACCGAGCGGGAATGACCCCAAGGGAAACGAGCCAATCGGAAATGAGCCCAGAGGGAACGAACCCAGGGGCGAGTTTTGCAAATCAAACGAACCCAGAGGGAACGAACCCAGAGGGAAAGAACCCAACGGCGCCGAAGCCGGTGCATTAAACGTATCACCTGTCAGCTTTTCAATCGGGATATCGATGATAGGAACATCGACCACACCGGGGTAACTGGTGCCATCGCCGAGGTCCTGACCCGGGCTGTGGGTGCTCAGAACCACGGAACCCAACTGGAGTGGAATCGCCGCCCCCTCAAAAGCACCAATATCACAGCCCGCGCCTTGCGGCCTCAGGTCACCGCGTTGGTCAACGGCCTCGCAAGAATCGGCGAACGAGAAACTCACTATACGATGCTCACCGGAAATTCCGGGAAAACCACCTGAGCCGGTAAAACCGGCATAGGCGACCGGGCCGGTCAGGGACGCGATGTCAACCACACTGGAAACGGTTGGCGAGACAGGCCGGGACCCATTATTCGAGGCACGTACTTCCAGCACCTTTGTGGTGGCATCGTAATCGATCCAGGCGCTCCATATGCTGCCATCGGACAGCGTTCCGTGTGGACCCAATACACTCAACGCTACACTGCTCAAGCTACCGTTGATGTCGATCCCGATGTGATCTACCGAACCGGGGTCGTTGGCGCCTTCAGCCTGACCATTGACCCAGGTATCAAATTCGACCGACACACCGTTTACAACACCCCTGACCGCCGGGGACGGTTCTATGGGGTCTGGAATACCAATCCCGAGAAAACCACCACTGCTACCCAGCACGGTCGGGTCATCTGAAATTGTGAAGGTAATTCCATCGGCGGCACCGCTGTCACCCGCAAAGATTTGAAACTGAAAGTTTGCGGAAAAATCCTGACCCGGATCGATCGGGTTGGACACAAATGCCGAACCCACGGGTCCCGAACTGCCAGCCAACAACAGCTTGTCTGTATCCAGACTGGCAGCGCCCTGGGTTTGCAATAGAGGAAAATTACCGGCATTAAACTGTGGGAAATTCGGCACTGGATGACCCGCATTGACCGCCGGGCTCAGAGCCTGCAACGCGTGAGTCCGGGTCGGGCCACCATTGGAGGCCAGCAGGCTGATCAGAGGCTCACCGGTCATATCGCCTGGAGCGGTTGCACATGGCGCGGTCTGAAACAGGTTATAACCCAGTGATGTGAAGGTACTGCAATTCGTGTTGCCGCCGCTGTTACCCGACAAGAGGCTATTGCTTAGTGAAATCAGCGCACCCGGTTCACCTGATTCAGCATAGAATGCCGCGCCCAGACCCGATGATGCAGAGTTGAAGGCGAGCGTGACATTATTCAGTTGTGCAACGCCACCGGTCAGACCAATGCCGCCACCGTTGCCGGCATCAGCCGCGTTGCCGGAAAACGTTGAATTCCGCATGACCATTTCCCCGGCGCCACCAATTGCACCACCGGCGGTTGCATAATAATGGGCCGTGTTGTTGGAGAACGTGGAGCCAGCAACATCAAGTGAACCACCTAATTCACTAATGGCACTATTGTAGATACCGCCACCAATTCCAGCGTCAGAGGTATCAATGGTCGTATCGGTGATCGACAAATTGGCGTCATTGAAAACTGCGCCGCCCCGCCCCGCAACACCGTCACCACCAAATGCCTGATTGCCGGTAAAAACAGAGGTGTCAATGACGCCGGCCCCACCGTTGAGTATGACCGCACCGCCATCACCCGCAATAGCGTTTAATTCATCACCAGCGGTGTTGGCATCAAAAGTTCCATTGACCACCGATATGTCGCTGGACGTGGTGCTGATTGCACCTCCACTCAAAACCGCATTGTTATTGGTAAATGTAACGTTGCTTGCAGTCAGCGTTCCATCGCTCAGGTAAATGGCACCACCATTTAAAGCCGCGTTATTGTTATCGAATACCACATTGTTCAAGATAATCTCTGCCGCCGCAACGTTGGAGAAAACGCCACCACCATCAGCAGCCGAATTGCCACCGGTGACGCGAATGTTCTCGAGAGTGAAGTCGCCGGTCGCGGTGATGGCCGGGCCACCAAGACCCGTGGCATCAATCACCACGCTACCCGGGCCTGAGCCGCGTAAAGTTGTGCCGTCACCGAGGCTGATCCGCTCGCTGTAGGTGCCATTGGGGACATCAATAATCGCACCGGGTACTGCCAAATTAATCAGTGTCTGGAGTGGACCGGCCCGTTCAAATGCACCGATATCGCAGGCAGCAGCGCCCGGTCGGGTGACCCCGCGCTGGTCTTCAGGTGCATCGGTACACGGCAGGGCCAGGGTGGAACCAGCACCATCGAGGGCTGGACTATTTGGGTCCAGTGCATGCGTTGGCGTCCAACCGCCATTGTCCTGGAGCGGACCCAGTAGCGGGTCGAGTGGCGCGCCCGGGATACCGAAAATATCACCGGTCGTGGGAGCATAAACACAGTTGTTGTCATCACCGATCAGGTTGTAGCCACTGGTGGTGGCATCACCATTGCAATCGTCACCACCGTTACCGGCAACGATTGAGGCAGTGATAAAAACAAGACCCGCAGGGGGATTAGAAAGAGCAGTGAGTCCATTACCGGAATTGTTGCTTATTGTGCTGAACAAAGTCGTCACAAAACCGCCAAATGCTGCTGACGCACCATCGCCCACATTGCCGGACACGGTCGAATTAAACAGACCGGTAGAGCCCTGTGATGAGCTATAGATACCACCACCCTGACCGGGCGTACCACCGAAGGTTCGAAAGTACAAATCCCAACTGGGGATTAAAGTGCCGTCACAGTTGTAAAAAGATCCACCCGCATAGTCGTCACCGGGGGATATGAAGAGGCTGTAAGCACCTGCGATTGCTGACTCGATGGTGTAGGTGGCACCGGCTACCAGGGCCACTGGCTGATCCAGAATGAAGGTCAGTGTCTGTGTGGAGCCGCCGGGCCAGGTGCCGCCAGGCGCGAAGGCGCTGGCGGTTGCGATGACGGGGCCGGCAGGGCCACCCGCGCGTACCTGGCCGGGTATGTTGAGGTCATTTGGAATAACATTTGCACCGCCGTTCAGACGAACGCTGAACTCAAATGACGAGAGTGCGGATGCCGTGGCTACGAAGGTCTGTCCCAAAGCAGCAGGGCCACAGGATAGCGTTGTGCCACTCAGCAATGGATTGGAAACGGTTTGTATTGGAACCAATGCAACGTTATTTGAAACCGTCGAGGCGATCAGGTTAAGTTGGGAGTTGCTGTCGTAGACCGCCAGACCACCACCCTCGACACTGGCCTGGTTACCATCAATTTCAGTGCGGGTCAGGTTTGTTACACCACCGTTCTGCGTCAATATCGCACCACCCTGGCCATTGGTAGCCCGGTTGCCGAACACTGTCGATTCACGCAGTGAGATCGTCGAGCCGATATTGTGGATTGCACCACCAAACTCGGCCTGGTTGTTTTCGAAGGTGCCGTTGATCACCGTGACGATTGCACCACCGGAGACCCGCAGCGCACCACCGCCAAAACCGGCGCCCGCCTGACCATTTTGTATGGTTACATGGGTGAGACTGAGGTTGGTGGCTGCACCGGAAACATTGATCGCCTGTACTGTGCCATTGGCATCGAAAACGGAATTGTTGGCCAGAATCGTGATGCTTTTATCAACTTGCAACGTGGCACCAAGCACATAGGTATCGGTCACGACGTCGATGGTATCCCCATCGACAATTACAGGATCGTTAACCGCAACGTCTGGTGACTGATAGTCACACACAGCAGGTAGGGGACAAACACTGTAGGTGGCAGCCAGTACCGATTGCGGCATTGCGCCCGGCACTATCCCGGTTAACAGAAACAATACGATTGTTGCACCGAGGGACCATCCACGGTTCAGACCCGCCAACCTGACTCCAAAAATTGTTCTCGTCATTTTTCTGCCCATATTTTTGCTGTTAGTTTTCTTCTCGTCTTGTATACAATCTCAGGTGGATCCTTATCGACCAACACTGTCCATGCATCGCCCGTTTGGCGTTCTGCGTAAGCCCTTGAACAGCTTCAACAAACCTCAGTGGGTCACCTCTGTTCATAACTTCGATATACCCTTCCAACAGCAGCAGCTGATGTGATGGTCTGTGACCCATGCAGCCGGCTGTACTGTTAGCCAATTGAACCGCGTCTAATGGATTTGCTCACTCGAGGCTTGTCGCTCATCTTTTTATTTGAATGATATGCATTCTCGTTTGAAATGAGTTTAGCATATTTATTTTATCTGGGCGGTATTGGTACACAAGATGTGATAAAGCGCCATGACACCGGCACTGGTCCTGCTGATCATATTCCTGCTTTGGGCCCGTGCCGCGATGTTGGTGCACACGTTTTTCCCGTGGGAAGGTGAGCGGGACTTGACTGCTATCGTCACACCCCTGCCCATGCTGGCCAATCGCGATGTCGGCGTGGTCACGGCAGTTGTTTCCAACTTGTCCATAAAATAGACTGGTGCCTTTCGGGCCGATGGTCGACCGGGATTTTCAATGAAGTGGAATTTACTGTTTTTTTTCATTATTCTCGCCTTGCTCGCCCCTGGCCAGCTGCTTGCTCAAAGCAGCTTGTCCGCACCGGACACTCCGGAACCAGGCTCGATTGAAGCCATTGCCGAATTTACCACCGAGACGAGATTCCTCAGCCCCTGGGTGGCTTACGTCCCCGCGTCGGCTACGGTTCCTTCGCCGACCGCTTTTCTCGGCCACATTATCGGCGCCCCGGGTGAACTGACGCACTCGGCCAGGATCGTTGATTATGTGCGAGCGATCGCCGTCAGTTCGCCACGTGTGCACGTGGAAACCATCGCTCAGTCAGAGGAGGGCCGCGATATTGTTTTGGCGGTAATCACCGATGAAAGCGGGATCCGGGATCTGGACCGGCTCAAAGCTGCCAGCGCGGCACTGGCAGATCCACGCCAAACCAGTCCGCAAAAGGCGGAGGAAATCATTGCCACAGCCCGGCCCGCGTATTACATCAATTGCAACCTGCACGCGGATGAGTCCGGCAGCGGTGAAATGTGTATGGAGCTGGTGTACCGGCTGGCGGTCTCCGAACAGCCGATGATACAGGCCATACGGGAACATCTGTTGGTGTTGGTCAATCCGGTGTCGGAACCCGACGGGCGCGACAAATTTACCGACTGGTTTTACAAGTACCTCAAAGGCAGGACCGACTTCGATGCCTTACCGCGCCAGAGCCCGCCATACTGGAGTCATTACGTCTTCGTCGATATCAATCGTGATGCGCATCAGAAGGATTTTGCCGCCACACGCGCTGTAAGCAAGATGTTTTTTGATTACCATCCGGTGGTCGTGCATGATTTGCACGAGGCGATTTCACTGTTGCTGAGCTGGAATGGCACCGGACCCTACAATCCTCACATGGACCCCATCGTGGCTTCACGCTGGCTGGAAATGAGTTTTCATGAAATGACAGTGATGAACGCGATGGGGATGCCGGGGGTCTGGACGTGGAATTTCGGTGACGGGTTTGGCCACCATTACCTCGATTCCATCGCCATCAACCACAACGCCATCGGCCGCGGTTACGAGACGTTTGGCAATGCGACAGCGGAAACGGTGACCCGCCATGCCGATGAAGACAGCATGTCGCGCGAGTGGTATCGGCCGTGGCCGCCGGATCCGGTGTTTCGCTGGTCCATGCGCGATAATGTGAACTACCAGCAAACGGCGCTACTTTCCATACTTGACTGGTCTGCACGTCATGCCCGTGAAATGCTTGGCGATTTCTATCAGACTGGCCGCAACTCGTGGCGAAAAGGCGTCGAAGAAAAGCCCTACGCTTATATGATTCCTGCCAGCCAGCCGGACCGGTTGCGAGTGGCGCAAATGGTCAACCGCCTGCGCCTGCAACACATCGAAGTGAGAACCCTGACCGCCGCTTTGTCCCTGGACGAGGGAGATTTCAGCCGCGGTGATTACCTCGTAAGGCTGGATCAGCCTTATCGCAATTTCGCACTCGACGTGCTCGAACCGCAGCGCTTTCCCGCCGAGTACGAGCAACTGCCATATGACGATGTTTCGTGGGCGTACCCGGTGGGTTTTGATGTCACGGCCGTGCGGATCGAAGACGAGCGGGTTAAGTCAGCCTCCAGCCGCTTGCTCGGCGCTGATATAACACCAACCGGAACCGTACGGGGTTACGGGCCGGCCTATTTGATGCGCGATCTTGGCCAGGAGTCTTTGCTGGCGGCGCGCTATCGACTGGCAGCCTTCAAAGTGGAGCTCGCCGAGCGGGCTTTCACCGTCAAAAACGTCACCTATCCACAGGGTTCATGGCTCATTTCCCCAACCGGAGAACCGACGTCCAGAAAGCTGAGTGCCGCAGTCGACGCCGTCAGCAAAGAGCTGGCTTTGGACTTCAGTTCAGCCCAGGTGTTACCTGAGGTGCCGCGCCACGAAGCTGTTCTTCCGAGAATTGGTTTATGGGTCCCATGGGCGGACACCGACATGATGGGCTGGGTTCGCCGCATATTCGACCGTCAGCACATTCCATACACCTATTTGAGGGATGAGGATGTTCGCGCCGGCGCGCTCCGCGACCGTGTGGATGTCATTGTTTATGGCCCATTCTCACACCTGGACCTGGCCGGACAAATTCACGGAATTGCAGCGACGGATGGTCCGGTGTCCTTCCGTAGGTCCAAGGAGTTTCCCAGCCTCGGGACACCGGCGGCATCGGATGACATTACAGGCGGACCAGGCTACACCGGCCTGGCGCAGATTCAGCAGTTCGTGCAGTCCGGTGGCGTACTGCTGACACTTGGAGCGGGCACCACACTGGCCCTGGAGGGGGGGTTGGTACGAAACGTACCGCAGGTGGAGGCCTCAAAAGTGTTTACACCGGGTTCAGAATTACGTGCAACGTTCAGGCAACCCACCCACCCGATCGCCTATGGCTACGGCAGGGAAACGGCGGTTTTCCGCACCAACCTGCCGGTATACGACACCCCCCGACGCTGGTTGACGATGGCCTATTGCACTTCCTGTCTAAGCGGCCCGGCCGATGAGCGGCACGTGGTGCTGAGCTGGGGTGGCGAAGGAGCCATGGTGGTCAGTGGCGGCATGCGCGGGGAAAGTGAGTTGTCAGGCCATCCTGCCATACTGGATTCCCCACTGGGTCAGGGGCATGTCGTCAGTTACAATTTCAACGGCATTCATCGGGACATGAACCCCGGTGATTTCCGTTTGGTGTGGAATGCAATCATCAACTGGCAAAACCTGGCGACAAGGAAGCATTAACCCGACCATTGCATTTCAGGGGACAGTTTACTTGATCCCCACCGTTCTGAACGGCTTTTCCCGAG
>CAZYVH010000068.1:0-16723 GCA_964650905.1 uncultured Wenzhouxiangellaceae bacterium
CTCTGAATCCCATACTATAGGCTTGACATGACACTAGGCTGACCATGTGTACTCCCGTTGCTGATTGGATGGACTGTTATCGCTAACAGAATTTTACACTTTCTGCTGGCAGGATACTTGTCAGCCACGAGGTCCGCAAGTACTATTGCGCAACGTTTGAAGCGTATGGATTTTTTATGTTCCACGGCAGTATTGTTGCACTCGTCACACCCATGGATGAAGATGGCAGGGTCGACTATTGTGCCGTGCAACGGTTGGTTGATTTTCACCTCAATGCCGGTAGCAGTGCAATCGTGGTTGCGGGTACGACCGGTGAGTCTGCGACACTCAGCGAAGACGAACACAATGGTTTGCTAAAGCATGTCGTGGAACAGGCCTCAAACCATCTTAAAGTTCTGGCGGGTACGGGGGGAGCAGATACTGCCCGGGTGATCAGGCAGACACGGGTCGCGGGTGAACTGGGTGCCGATGCTGCACTGGTCGTGACACCCTACTATAATCGTCCGATGCAATCCGGCTTGCTGGCACATTATAACAAGCTGGCAGACGCCACCCGCATACCACTGGTGTTGTACAATGTGCCTTCACGCACTGCCCTTGACATGTTACCGGAGACGGTTGCCGAACTGGCACGGCGAGATGAAATAATTGCCATCAAGGAAGCTGTGCCTGATATGGACAGGGTCAGCGCTTTACTGGATGCCTGTGGTGATGATGGCTTCACAGTACTCAGCGGTGATGACTCAAGCTGTCTGGAAGCCATGCGACGGGGCGCAAAGGGTGTGATTTCTGTGGCTGCCAATATTGTGCCGGAGCAGATGGCCGGTATGTGTGCTGCGGCACTTGATCAGAATTGGCCGTTGGCGCTTGAAATTGATACAAGGCTGCGCCATTTATACAGTTTACTTTCGCTCGAAACCAATCCAATTCCTGTAAAATGGGCTTTGTTCAGAATGGCGTATTGCCAACAGGCTATCCGGTTGCCGTTATTGCCACTGGACAAAAATCACCACCAGGCGATGGATCTTGGCCTGCAACAACTCGGGTTGACGGCCTGTCGGACTTGATATGAGATACTCTGAAAAAATCAAATTTGACTTGAGAAAAAGGCCAACCCTGCACTCCAGGGTATTTGTGTTGGTGTTGTTGACCGTTCTCACAGCTTGTAGCTGGTTTGGTAAAGATAAAGTGGAATACCTTGAGAGTGAGGAAGGCAGGCCATTAAAGATACCCGCAGGTATGAATGCGCCGACTGGGTCCCAGCCAATCGTGATATCAGTGGCAAAATTACGTATGCCGGCGGGTGATGAACTCAAACCAATGCCGCCGCGAGTGGTTAGCACTTCGGGTACGCATGATAGCAACACGCATATGGCCTGGTCCGCTGAAGGCGCTTACCTGTTTGTCAATGATACAACCGAAAGTGTGGCCCGCCGGCTGGGCTTTGCAATTGAACGCAGCGGCATGGAAATGCTTGAAAGAGATGCAGGTGGTGCATACAAGTTTCAGTACAACGATGATCATACTTACAAGGAAGGTTTTTTCCACAAGGTCATGTTCTGGCGTCATGATCCGCAAAATTATACCGGCACCTACCGGCTCGGTCTTGAAGCTGATGGAAAAAACACCAGGGTTTATCTTTACGAGGCCAGCGGCAGATCAGCCGACACCCAGGCTTCGGAACGCATCCTCGGTATTTTTATGGAACGATTAGGGTAGCGTGGAGGTCATTGTCATCGTTCCAGCAGTGGTAACTTGTCCGTTTTGCCATCCCATTGTGCGGCGTCATCAGGCGGCGCTTTAGCCTCGGTGATGACCGGCCACAGCAATGACAACTCGGCATTGATCTCAATGAAGTGCTCCTGGCCTTCCGGCAGATCATCCTCGGGGTAAATGGCTTCTGCGGGACATTCCGGTTCACATAAGGTGCAATCAATACATTCTTCCGGGTCAATGGTCAGAAAATTGGGTCCTTCGTGGAAGCAGTCCACCGGGCAGACTTCGACACAATCGGTATACTTGCATTTGATACAGTTCTCGGTAACAACAAAAGTCATCGCATATTCTTCCTTTAAACGAGTGGCCAGTAACTGGCATTGACGTGTGTATTGTCGTGCTTTTCTATATATGTCAAGGATACTAAATTACGCGCTCCGGTCACAGTAGAACTATTCAGTTTTTATTGGCAAACACCCACCATTCCGGGGCGAGCAATGGCCGTCATCCTCGACCCCGAACGCGGCAGGTGGCAACAAGTCCATAACGATCACCACGGCGGGCAGCTGTAATTTCCAGCTCGACTGCACCGATGGTGTCACGTCTGACACGGCCAACCTGGGTAGCCCGGACCATCGTTGGTTGACCGCTTTGGGTGTCTATACGGGTAAGCAGGCGGTGATGGACATCACCCTGTGTTTGGCCCTTGCAAGCGGCCAGTAATCCCATATATTCATCGATGAAGAGAAGAAATTAAAGACAGGAATTGTTCAAGATACTTAATGGAAGGATGAATGGCTATGGGTAGTAAATTTGGTTTTGGAAAAGTCGTTGATTACAGCTTTGCAGAGGCTGTCGAAAAGGTCATAGCTGAACTGGCCAAAGAAGGTTTTGGTGTACTCACGCGGATTGATGTGCAGGCAACCCTGAAAAAGAAGCTGAACGAGGATATGCGGCCTTACCTGATACTTGGCGCCTGCAATCCGCCACTGGCGCACCAGGCGGTTTCAGCGGTGCCTGACATCGGGTTATTATTGCCGTGTAATGTGCTCGTGCGTGAAGACGATGAGGCTCAGGTACACGTGGAGTTCATGGACCCGGGCGCTGTACTGGGGCTGGTCGATGACACGCGGGTCGAGCCGTTGGCAGTGCAGGTCAAGCATAAACTTGAGAATGTGATGGCGGCGCTCTGACTGGGAATGCAGGCAGTTCCCGGGTGCAGTGCGTACCCGGGATCCCCTCAGGATTATTTCATAAGCCAGGTATAGCTAAGTTCGACCTCATACTCGTCCATATTAAATGAAATCGTCTGGGTCGGGTCGAACGGGCTGGTGCCGCTGACCTCGTTGTTGAGCGCATACATGAAGGCCATACTCAACTCATTACCATTTGACAGCTTGCGGGTGAATCCGGCTGTTACATGATCTTCGATGATGCCGGGCGCCAGGATGTTGAACATCACTTCACTGCTCGGGATCGGCTGGCTACCGTGGCTGAAGCCGGCGCGCCAGGTCCAGTCATTGCCGCTCGTCCACTGTGCGCCGATTTTATAAGTGGTCATGTCGTCCCAGCCAAACCCGGCGCTGTTACTGCCACCCAGGCAGGTATCTAAGCTGGTGCCGCCGACCGTCGCACAGGAAAATATCAAGCTCATTGGATGGCCGACTGCAGCAACATCACTGTACCAGGTATGCTCAATATCAAAGCTCAGAGCCAGGTTGGTGTTTGGCTTGAAGGTCAGCCCGGCCTTAAAGTTCGCGGGAACATCAAATTCGCCATCGTTGGCGAACAGGTCTGAATAGTCGTCAAACTTGGTCATGTAAATCTTGGTCTGGTAGGCAACGGCCAGGCTGACTTGTTCACTCATGTCAAACTGGATGCCAAACCTGCCGCCGGCGCCATATGAGAAATCATGTTCATTGTTGGTCAGGCTGTCGGGGAACGCGGTACCGCCACTGGCTGCAAAGGTATGCGTGAAGGGCGCGAAAGAACCCACGCCACGGGCCGTGAAGAGTTGCCCGACGACGACCAGTGCCGCGCCCCAGGTGAAGTTGTCACCGGCGCTGTGTGCATAGGTGAGGTCCAGGAAAGCCTGGCTCAGGTCAATGGCCGCATCACCGGCACCAAAAGTACCCGGAAAAGTCATCGGGCCGGCCGGGCCCGGGCCATCGGGATCAAAAGTGGCGTTACCGCCTCGCCAGGTTGTGTTCATACCACCACGGCCATAAAATGCGACCGCGAACGCGCTCACATCGCTTAGTTTCCAACTGGCGGCGGCATTTGGAACAAAAAAAGACTTGTTGCCACTGTTGATCCTGTTCGGGCCGATGGTGAAAGCGCCAAAATTGCCGTTCACGAGGCTGTCTGATGTCTCATATTTGCGTATCGGGCTGAATACCGCGAGACCCGCGTTCCACTTGCCAGTGGTTTTGAGTGCCGCAGCCGGATTATTGGTAATCGCTATGGGGTCTTCCGGCATGGCAATACCGGCGCCGGCCATACCTTTGTTTTTGGTGCCGATACCATGTGTGAAATATCCGTTGGTTGCCCATACCGGAACTATGGCGAGTATCGTGATCAGGGCGGTGGTGAGTTGACCGAGTTTTCTGAGCTGCATGATGACGCTCCCTTGGCTTTCTCCCGCTAAAAGGAGATGTTAATTACAGGTGTCTGTTCATGTAAATTAGGCAAAGCTAATGTAAGCTGCTTCAATATACGCCATGCTATTTATTTATCAAGTGATTTTAAATCTAAACACAGGTTTCCTGAATCAGGTATGTGCCCTGGATTTATGCGCTACGGCCCTTTGGATCACAAAATAATTCATATAAAACTTCAATGATTTTTGAAACTTCACCGCTGGTGAGAGAGTAGTAGATGGTTTGTGCGCTCCTGCGGGTCGTCACCAGGCCTTCTTTGCGCATTCGCGATAAGTGTTGTGAGAGCGGCGACTGTGGAATATCGAGCAGTTCTGCAACCTCGCCGACGGATTTCTCACCATCCGCCAGTTGACACAGTATCATCAGACGATCTTTGTGACCGAGTGTTTTCATCAGGTCGCTGGCGTGGCGGGCAGAGCGCGCCATTTGCTCCAGGTCTATTTCTGCTTGGTGGTGCATTTAACGTTTTTCCTTCCTTTACCCTGATTCAGTATTTTCTAATATACTTTAATTAATTGAAAATTACCGCCCTTTAACAGACCGCACTGGAGCTATGCATGCAAGCCGTGATCGAAGCATTTTTTGATGACGCGACCTGTTCGGTCAGTTACGTCGTGGCCGACCGGCCAGACGGTGTGTGCGTGATCATTGACCCACTGCTGGATTTTGACCCGGTATCCGGGCGAACCGCAACACGTTCGGCCGATAAAATCATCGCTTTCATCCAAACCAGTGGGTTCAGGGTTTCGTGGATCCTGGAAACCCACGTACATGCCGACCACCTCAGCGCTGCCGCATACCTGAAGCACAAAACCGGCGCTAAAACAGGTATTGGACGGTATGTGACCGAAACACAGGCTGCGTTTAAAAAGATTTTCAATCTGGGTGATGAGTTCACTGCCGATGGCAGGCACTTTGACCGCTTGCTGGATGATGGTGATTCACTGCCACTGGGCTCAATGACCATCCAGGTTATGCACACACCGGGGCATACCCCCGCCTGCGTTTGCTACCTGGCAGGTGACGCCGCCTTTGTCGGTGATACGCTGTTCATGCCGGATTTTGGTTGTGCGCGTACCGACTTCCCCGGTGGTGATGCTGCAACCCTTTACCACTCGATCCAGAAGATATTTCAGTTACCGGCCGAGACACGCCTGTTCATGTGCCACGACTACCAGGCGCCGGGTCGTGATGTATTTGCCTGGGAAACGACCGTTGCTGAGCAAGGCGCAAATAATGTACACATCCAGGCGGGTATGGACGAGGAAGACTTTGTCAGTTTCCGCACGCAACGCGATGCGCGTCTGGGGGTACCGAAGCTGATCCTGCCTGCCGTCCAGGTCAATATACGTGCCGGCGAAATGCCGCCGGCCGAGGATAATGGCGTGGCTTATCTAAAATTACCACTCAACACTTTCTAAGCCGTTAGCCAGCCTTGCTCGGTGGCAAAATGCATCGGGCCGCCACGCCAGCGCGGAAAGCCATAGCCGTTGACCCAGATGACATCCAGGTCACCCGGTCTGGCGGCGATGCCTTCGGATAATATCGACTGGCCTTCGGTGGCAATGGCGCGAATCATGCGTTGCTGTATTTGCGCTGCGGGCAGGTCGCGTTGTTTAACACCCAGACGCCGGGCTTCGGCACGAATCAGTTCAAGGACTTCCGGGTCTTCGCTGGCACGTCCACTGTCTGGGTCATAACGGTAGAAGCCACGACCGGTCTTGCGCCCCAGGTAGCCCTTTTCGGCCAGCAGGTCGGCAGGCCGGAAATAACAGGGATCGGACGGCGGGTTAGGATTTTGCTGGCGAGCCTTATAACCGATATCGATACCTGACATGTCCAGCACGGCTGCCGGACCCATCGCCATACCCCAGGATTTCATGGCCTGGTCAAGTTGGCTGGGGGTCACACCTTCGAGCAACATCTGCTGGCCCTCGCGTCCGTACGCGGAGTACATGCGGTTGGCGGCGAAGCCAAAACCATTGCCCACCAGTACCGCACGTTTACCGAGTTGCCTGCCAAGTTTCATCACGGTTGCTATCACCTGCTCTGAAGACTGCGGTGCACGGACGATTTCCAGCAGCTTCATGATGTGGGCGGGACTGAAAAAATGCATGCCAACAACCCGTGACGGATCACTTAGGGCAGTTGCGATAGCACCGATATCCAGGTAAGAGGTATTGGTCGCGAGGACTGCATCGCAGTGGCAGTGCTTATCCAGTGAGCGGAAAATTTCCTGCTTGACACCAAGTTCCTCAAAGGCTGCCTCAATAACGAGATCCACCTGTGCCAGCGAGGCATGTTCACAACTGCCTGTGATCAGTGCCAGACGCTTTTGTTTCTGGCCCTCGGTGATACGGCCACTGCCTGCCATCCTGGTGTAACTGTCCGCGATTGCCGTCAGTGCCTGGTCCAGTTTCTGCTGGTCGGTTTCCAGCACGATCATTGGAATATTCTTATTGGCAAAACACATGGCGATCCCGCGTCCCATGGTGCCACCACCGATGACCGCAGCAGAGCGGATATTGGTGCCCGGGGCCTGCCTGGGGCCAGGCAGTTTGGCGGCGGCCCTTTCTGCGAAAAAAATATGCCGTAGTGCTTTGGATTGTGGTGAAGCCATCAGACGCAGGAATATCTCCCGTTCTTGTTCAAGGCCCGCTGCAAACGGTAATTGTACGGCGTTCCTGATTGACTCCAGCGCGGCCAGCGGGGATTCCTGACCACGGGCTTTCTTGGCGACTCTTGTTGCCCAGGTTTTTAAAATCAACTGCTTGTCAGGTGAATCCTGTATTTCAATCTGACGGATGGCTTGCCTTTTTTCACCTCTCAGCAATAGATTACGGGTGAACGCCATCGCAGCATGCTCAAGGTCCGGTTTACAACTGACCTGATCGATGATCCCCATGCTCAATGCTTCTTCAGCGCCCACGAGGCGCCCGGACGTGATCATGTCTAAGGCGTTTTCCAGACCAGCAATACGTGGTAGTCGCTGTGTGCCACCGGCTCCGGGGATCAGACCCAGGCTGACCTCTGGCAGACCCACCCGGGCACTGGCCGCGGCAATCCGGTAACGACAGGCGAGCGCGGTTTCGAAACCACCACCCAGTGCGGTGCCATGCAGCGCGGCAACAATGGGTTTGGGGCAATTCTCAAGCGTTGTCAGTACATCGGGTAGCAGGGGTGGTTGGGGTGGCTTGCCAAATTCTGTGATATCGGCACCGGCGATAAATGTGCGGCCTGAGCAAATGATGATCAGCGCCTGTACACCGGGGTCGGCCACCGCCAGTTTAACGCACTTTAAAAGCCCGTTGCGGACTGCCTGTGAAAGTGCGTTGACGGGTGGATTATCGATACGGATGACGGCAACATGATCTTCAGAGTGAGTCGAGACAGCTTGACTGCCGATGGCTTGGCTCATAGCGTATTTCCCATTAGTTTTCAGAAACAACAAAGCGGTTTTGCAATAGCCTGGTACCTGCGTTCAACCTGCCGGTGGCGTTGACCAGTTCACGGCTTGCCCAGTTGATGGTCTCAGCAGCCAGCAAGCGGTACATGTCCGCGACCAATGATTGAGCGGCATGACCTTCCCAGTCAACCGGCATCATGATGGCAGGCAACTCCGGGTCATGCAGCAGCAGCCTGCGATACTCGTGGATCATTAGTACACGTAACAGCAACAGCAGGTGGCCATCCGCTTGTTTTTTACGCCGTAAAATCCTTTCGGCAGTTTTATAGTGGCTGGTAAACGCGGCAAAACGGTGCCGCAGGTCGTCCAGATCCCAGCGCGCCAGTACCAGTTTTTGCAAACTTTCTGTATTGCCGGATGGATCGGCCCGTGCCTGCATTTTAACAATACTGTCTTCAAGTGAGAGGTCCTTCAGCAGCTCGTTCAAAGGTTGAACATCGCTGGATGGAAGTGCGAAAACTCCGGGTGCAAACGAACCGTAACCCAGCCAAAGCACCCCTTTGCGCAATGCGTCGCGTTTGTCCTTGTCGACCATGGAGGCAAATAACAGGGTCCAGACGCCGTCCCAGGCGGGGCTGCTACTGGCATAAATACGCCTGGCGGCACGTTCATAGTAATGCTTGCCGGTCTGAGTCAGGCGGTAATAACTGCGTCGTCCCTGTTTGCGTGATTCCAGCCAGTCATCCTGGATAAGACGAAATACCGCAGTCCGTGTGAGACGTTCGCTGATACCCAGTGGAGTCAGAGCCTTGATTACGCTGCCCAGCCAGATTTCACCACCGTGCTGTGTCACCACGTCACAAAAAAAGGTAAACAACAGTGCCGTACTGCTGATGTTGCCCTGTTGCATACGCTGGTGCAGGAAGGCCTTGAGCGCCTTTGAAGAAGAGTTAAGCTGCATATCTCACCCGCATCCTGTTCATGTTCAGACCTGGTCGAAATCCACCACGACCTTTTCTGAAATCGGGTGGGACTGGCAGGTGAGGATGAAGCCTTTTTCGATCTCGTCGCCGCGCAGCGCCTGCTTTGAATCCATATCCACCTGGCCCTCGAGTAAACGGGCCTTGCAGGTTGCGCAAACACCACCCTTGCAGGAAAACGGTAAATCAACACCATTGCTCAGCCCGGCATCGAGGATGTTTTCACCGTCCGTATTGAGTTCAAAACGATACTCCCGGCCACCGGCAAGTAACCGCACATCGCTGACCAGTCCCTGGTATTCCCGGGCGCGTGCGTGGTGGCGTTCGATGGCCTTGCGGGCACTTTCCGCAGACGCCGCGAACAGTTCAAAGTGGATATGTCCCTCTTCAATGCCCTCGCTGCGAAGCCCACGGGAAACTTCTGAAATCATGGCCTCGGGCCCACACAGGAAAAACTCATCATAACCACGGATGTTGATCAAACATTGGTTCAGGGCCCAGCCTTTGCGGTTATCGATATGGCCACTGAGCAGATCTGAAAGCTGCTGCTCGCGACTGAAAATGTTGATCCAGTGAAAACGTTGCAGGTGCGCGTTTTTAAGGAACGACAGTTCCTGGCGGAACATCATCGTGGCGGTACGCTGATTGCCATAAAGCAGTGTAACCGTGCTTTGGGGTTCACGCACCAGCAGGGTCTTGATGATCGACAATACCGGTGTAATACCACTGCCGGCACAGATGCACAGGTAATGCTTACATCGTGCCGGGTCAATCGGTGTGAAAAAATCGCCACGTGGCGGCATGACCATGAGCGTATCGCCGGTATTGAGTTCGCGGTTGGCCCAGGTGGAAAAAATGCCACCTTCGACATGTTTGATCGCGATCCGCAATGCACCGTCGTCCAGACCGGCGCAAATGGAGTAGGACCGGCGCACATCTTCGCCATCGATGCTCTGTTTGAGGGTCAGGTACTGGCCTTGTGTGAATACAAAGGTGTCGGTGAGCTCAGCCGGAACATCAAGGGTCACGACAATGGCATTTTCGGTTTCTTTATGCAGATCCTTAACAGCTAATGGATAGAATTGCTGGCTCAAATCATATTTCCCCTATATACACTTGAAGTAATCGAATGGTTCCAGGCAATCCTGGCAGCGGTAAAGTGCTTTGCAGGCGGTTGACCCGAACTCGGATATTCGTTTGACGTGGTCACTGGCGCACTGCGGGCATTGGATTTCATGACCCGGTTTGCCACACGCCGTCATGACCGGTGGCGCGATACCCCAGGCCCGCAACTTTTCACGGCCGCTGTCACTCATCCAGTCTGTGGTCCAGGCCGGGCTCAGACACTCTTGCACCCTGACCTTTTGATAACCCGCCTGCGCCAGCCTGTTTTCGATATCCGTACGCATGGCACGCATGGCCGGGCAACCGCTGTAGGTGGGTGTAATGGTCACAACAACTTCGCCGTCTTCAATCGAGATATCACGTAAAACGCCCAGGTCCTTCAGTGTCAATACGGGAATTTCCGGATCACAGACACTGCTGAGCAAGTCGAAAAGCGCTGCGCTGGTGGCTACCATTTTTGACCGGGATAGGCACGCTGCAGAAACTGCATCTCTGCCAACAGATAACCAAGATGCTCGGTGTGCAGGCCTGCGCGTCCGCCGGCGATCTCCCAATCGCCACCGGGTGTATCCAGCGTGGCTTCTTTTAAAATTGCATGTATGGCTGAAGTCCAGTTTGCCTTGAGTGTACTGCGGTCAACAGCGATATCGGCATCGACCAGTCGCTGTTCTGTGTCGGAGAGCCTGAACATCTCGGGCACATACCCCCATAGTTGGTTAATGGCGTTCTGGGTGCGTGTATGGCTTTCCCCGGTACCATCGCCGAGACGTCTGATCCAGTCGGCACTGCGTCGCAGGTGATAGCGGGTCTCCTTGATGACCTTGGCGGCGATCGCCGCCAGCGTTGTATCGCTGGATTGTTGCAGGTAGGTAAAAAATGCCATTTCATAGATATTGACCATCAACTGGCGCGTCATGGTGAAGGCGAAATCACCATTGGGAAGCTCATTGATGAGGAAGTTACGATAGGCACGGCAGTCCCGCAAAAAAGCGAAATCGTCCTCACTGCGGCCTTCACCTTCCAGTTCGGCTGCATAGCTGTAAAACAACCGTGCACGGCCGATATAATCCAGTGCGACATTACTCAGCGCCAGGTCTTCTTCCAGAAACGGTCCGTTACGGCACCATTCAGATAGTCGCTGGCCCAGAATCAATGCGTCATCACCGAGCGCGGTACAGTACTCGAGTACTGCGGATTTTATTTTTTTATCCATCAAGTGTTTCACATATTGTCGACTTCGTCAGGAAGTTTGTAATGGGTCGCATGACGGTAAGGTTTATCGTCCATCGGGTCGTAAAACGACGCCACGTCACTTTCCTGTGAGGCGGTGATGTGGCTGGAGCAGACCACCCAGATGCTGACGCCTTCATTGCGGCGCAGATAGACATCGCGTGCGTACTCCAGTGCCTGCTCGGCGTCCTCGGCGTGCAGACTGCCAACATGACGGTGATCGAGACCCCGTTTTGAGCGGATAAACACCTCGTAAAGTGGCAGAGTTTGTTGTTTCATCGTGACTCCCGTATCAGGCGACTTCACGTGCCTGGTGTTTAAACTGATAAGCGTGCATGGCATCCCGGACCCACTGGCCTTCCTGCTGGGCTCGTATGTGATGTTGCAGACGTTGGTGGTTGCACGGGCCGTTACCGTTGATGACCTGCATGAATTCGTCCCAGTTGATCTCGCCAAAATCGTAATGACCGCGTTGCTCATTCCACTTCAGATCAGAGTCCGGGATTTTCAGCCCGATAAATTCGGCCTGCGGCACGGTCTGGTCGACAAATCGCTGGCGCAGCACGTCGTTGCTTTCGCGTTTCAGCTTCCATTGCATCGACTGGCCACTGTGGGCGGAATCAGAGTCGTGCGGGCCGAACATCATCAACGATGGCCACCACCAGCGGTCCAATGCATCCTGCGCCATTGCGTGTTGTTCCTGGCTGCCGCGAGCCAGCGCCATGGTGGCGTCGTAACCCTGGCGTTGGTGAAAGCTTTCTTCCTTGCAGATACGGATCATTGCGCGTGAATAAGGCCCGTATGAGGTGCGTTGCAACGACACCTGGTTGACAATCGCAGCACCGTCTACCAGCCAGCCGATCATACCGATATCCGCCCAGGTCAGCGTTGGGTAATTGAAAATTGAAGCATACTTGGCCTTGCCTTCATGCAGTGCCCTGACCATGTCCTCGCGGCTGGAACCGAGGGTTTCCGCAGCGCTGTAAAGATACAGTCCATGACCGCCTTCATCCTGAACCTTGGCCAGCAAAATGACCTTGCGGTGCAGTGTGGGTGCACGTGTGATCCAGTTGCCCTCAGGTTGCATACCGATGACCTCTGAGTGGGCGTGCTGGGACATCTGCCGGAGTACCGTCTTGCGGTATTTATCGGGCATCCAGTCCTTGGGCTCAATACGCTCGTCACTGGCAACTTTTGCTTCAAAAGCGGCTATTTTGGAATCCATTGGCAGGCTGGTTTCACTCATATGGTTTACCGGAAATTGTCGATTGGGAACGGCTGTTGATTGATACAAATATAGCAAGAAACACAGTTTGAGTGTATCACTTTAAACGGGGGCAGGTTGAATGTGTCTCCAATTTACTCAACCTGACCCCCTAATTGAAGAGAAGTTGCTTTATCTGTTGATTTGCTGGTATACACATATGCGTAATTCTCACGAAATGAGAAGGTTGTCCTTTAGTCTGAATAAATAGCAAACTTTAATAGCAATTGAGAACCGTCTGTTCGTATATTTGAATCTTCATAATCATGATAATCTCAGCCGGTTACCTTGCAAATGTCAGGCTGTGGTACGGGTACTTTGCCAGCCTTAATTTCGGAGGGCAGATGAAAGTAACTGATGCCGAACTTTTTCATGCGGTGCTGAAAAATGGATTGGGCTGGTCCAAAGCCTTCGGTTGTGGTTTGTTTTTGATTTCTCGCATTTAAATATATCAAACTTGATATAAGATGAAATTACGGATAACATGAAGTTGGTTAGATTTGAAGGTGATTCTTTGAAGGTAATCCGGTCCTTCCCTGAAAATGCAAGACGGCGTATGGGTTATGAAATTGACCGTGTCCAGAACGAACTGGATCCATTGAACTGGAAACCCTTCCCACAAATCGGTTCTGGCGTGAAAGAGATCCGGGTTCAAGTAGGTTTGCAATACCGGATAATTTATGTAACAAAATTCAGTGACAAGGTGCATGTACTCCATGCTTTTCAAAAGAAAACTCAGAAAACTTCCAAAATGGATATTAGGTTAGCAAAAACAAAGCTGCTGGAAGTGGCCAGGAGGCATGGGAAATGACAAGCAAAGAATTTAAAAGTGTTTGGGATGCATTGGAACAAGACGTTGCGTTGGCTGCCAATTTGAAACTTCGTTCCTCTCTAATGATGAAAATTGCTGAATATGTAAAAGAATCCGGACTAACCCAGGCGGTAGCCGCAAAAGAACTGGCGACTACCCAACCAAGGCTCAATGATGTGTTGCAAGGCCGAATCGATAAATGCACCGTCGACCGTCTTGTCAATATGTTGGCACAAGTAGGATTCCGGGTTGATTTACAGGTTCACAGAGCAGCGTGATTTCTTTATTTTAACAAGTAAAAAAACAAACTGGTGTCATTTCTACCGCTAAAACCTACACTTCAAGGGGGTCAGGTTGAACTAAATCTCCGATTTATTCAACCTGACCCCCGTTACATTAAACCCGCTCAATGATGATGGCGATACCCTGGCCGACACCGATGCACATCGTACACAGGGCGTAACGGCCCTGCGTGCGTTGTAGCTGGTACATCGCTGTTGTAACCAGCCGTGCGCCGCTCATGCCGAGGGGGTGGCCGAGTGCGATGGCGCCCCCATTGGGATTGACGTGTGTGGCATCGTCGGGCAGGCCAAGCAGACGCAGGCAGGCCAATGATTGTGCGGCAAAGGCTTCGTTGAGTTCGATGACATCCATCTCATCGAGGCTCAAACCGGCGAGTTTGAGAACTTTTTTGCTCGCATCCACAGGACCGATCCCCATCAAACGTGGTGCGACCCCGGCGGTGGCCATGGCCAGCACACGTGCTTTGGGTTCCAGGCCATGCTGCCGGACAGCAGCTTCCGAGGCCAGCAGCAGTGCACAGGCGCCATCATTGATGCCACTGGCGTTACCGGCTGTAACACTGCCGTTTTCGCGAAATGGTGTGGGTAGCTTTGCCAGGCCTGCCAGGGTGCTGCCGGCACGCGGGTGTTCGTCCTGTGAAAACTCCAGGGGTTCCTGTTTGCGCCGCGCTACGCTGACCGGGATGATCTCGGTGGCGAAATGACCGGCTATCTGTGCTGCGACCGTGCGTTGCTGGCTGCGCAGCGCGTAGCCATCCTGGTCTTCACGGCTGATGTTGAATTCCGTAGCGACGTTCTCGGCGGTCTCGGGCATTGAATCCACACCGTACTGGGCCTTCATCAGACGGTTAACAAAACGCCAGCCCATGGTGGTGTCATAGATTTCCGTTTTGCGGCTAAAGGCCGTGCCGGCCTTGGGTGTAACGAACGGCGCACGGCTCATGGCCTCCACACCACCGGCGATCATCAGGCTGGCTTCGCCACAGCGAATGGTCCTGGCGGCACTGCCGACGGCATCCATGCCTGAGCCACAGAGGCGGTTTAAGGTCACGGCGGCCACATTCTCCGGCAAGCCTGCCAGTAAAGTGCTCATCCTCGCGACGTTGCGGTTGTCCTCGCCCGCCTGGTTGGCGCAACCGTAGTAGACGTCATCGGTCGCGGACCAGTCGACCTGGGGGTTCCTGTCCGTCAATGCCCTGATGGGCAGGGCCGCCAGGTCATCAGCGCGGATCGAGGACAGGCTGCCGCCGTAACGGCCGATGGGGGTGCGGATAGCGTCACAGATATAGGCTGCATTCATGATTGGTTGGATTTCCTTGCTGGTATTTCAAAGCCGAGTGTATCGAGGTCGGCATAGGTAATCAGCGGCTTGCCGCGGTTCGAGGAACGGCCGTGGAAGACGGCGATGGTTTTCTCGACCTGGTTGGTCACCTGGACCACGTAGCTGCCGGTATTGCGGGTCATGGCCATTTCAAAGGCGTGGGCACACAGGCGGTCGTCTTTGAGCGCCGGACGCAGGTATTCGATATGGCAAGCCATGGCGTAGGCCACCACGTTGTGGGAATTGCACGCCAATGCAAAGGCGGTATCGGCCAGCGTGAAAATCAACCCGCCGTGACAGATTTCATGACCATTGACCATGTCTTCGCGCACATCCATGTAAACGGTGGCATGCCCGGCGGTCATTTTATCGATTGTGATGCCAAATCCGGCCGAGGCCCGGTCGTGGGCCAGTAGTGCCTTGCCGCACAGTCCGGCCAACGTGTCCTTGTCCAGTGTCTCAAGCATGATTCATCATTCCCCTTTAAATACCGGCGGGCGTTTTTCCATGAACGCGGTGACACCCTCGCGGTAGTCTTCGCTCTGCCCGAGTTCCTGCATGGCTTGCTGTTCCAGGTCTGTTTGCTCCACCAGGGTGTGGCTAGCGGATTCGTTCAGTAGTTTTTTGATCCGCCCCAGTGCCCGGGTGGGCTGGGTGGCGAGATGCCGGGCCATTTTCTGCGCTTCTTCGTGCAGCTTGTCATCGTCAATGCATTTCCAGATCAGACCCCATTCTTCAGCCGTGTCAGCGCTTAAACGGTCACCGAGCATAGCCAGGCCTTTGGCTCTTGCCAGCCCTACGGCACGCGGCAGGTTCCAGGTGCCACCGGAATCGGGTACCAGGCCGATTTTGCAAAAAACCTGGATAAAGCTGGCGCTACGTGCGGCCAGCACGATGTCGCAGGCCAGCGCCAGGCTGGAACCGGCACCCGCAGCCACACCGTTGACCGCGCAGATGACCGGCTTGGGCAGGTTCATGATGCTGCGGATCAGCGGGTTGTAGTTTTTTTTCACGGATTCGCCCAAGTCAGGCGCACCACTATGAGTTGATACAGCCCGGTCACCGAGATCCTGCCCGGCGCAAAAACCACGCCCGGCACCGGTAATCACCAGGCAACGGATATTGGCATCGTCCCTGACCGTGTGCATGACCGCGCGGATTTCTGCGTGCATTTGAGTGGTGAAGCTGTTGAGTGCTTTTGGACGGTTTAGTGTCAGAGTTGCCACACCTGACTCGATATCAAATTCAATGGTGTTGTTGCCCATAATATTTTTCCTGCTGCCAAGCTGCGAAAGGATACAAAATGGGGCAAAGAAATGATAGTTGTGTATCATACTATTTTGTTCAGCAGACCAAGGTGCTCTCCAAATGCCCATTTACAGTCTTGAAGGTATCACCCCGGTGGTCCATCCCGATGCGCATGTCCATGAAACCGCTGTGCTGATCGGTGATGTTATTATTGCTGCGGACTGTTATATCGGTCCCAATGCATCACTGCGGGGAGATTTTGGCCGCATCATCGTGGGGCAGGGCGCCAACGTCCAGGATACCTGTGTGATGCACACCTTTCCCGGCAAGGACTGTATCATCGAGCGTGACGGCCACATCGGTCATGGCGCGGTGTTGCATGGTTGCCGTATTGGCGCCAACGCGATGGTCGGAATGAACGCGGTGGTAATGGACGATGCTGTGATTGGTGAATCTTCGATCATCGGCGCCACCGCATTTGTGGCCTCCGGGTTCAAGTGCCCACCCCGCAGCCTGGTACTGGGTGTGCCGGCCAGGGTCAAACGGGCGCTTGCAGATGAGGAAGTGGCCTGGAAAAGCCGGGGGACACAGGAATACCAGCAACTGACCGGTCGTTGTCATGCGTCCCTGGTGCGGGCCGAACCCCTGACTGAGGTTGAA
>CAZYVH010000069.1:0-16586 GCA_964650905.1 uncultured Wenzhouxiangellaceae bacterium
TACTCGACATAAAGACTTCCCAATTTCCCTGGTACCTCTCAATAAAAAATCCTTTTTATAGCAAGTCTTATATTCCGCTTCTGCATATCAGCAGCAGCAGACGATAAACGCCCATTCAATAGGATATTCTTTTTTTCAATGACTTGCACTGTTTAGTTCACTTACTTCATATAAATTTTCAGCATAAAGAAAACTGCCGTCACGGTCTCGCCGTCCGCCATAAGTTAAAATAGGTGCCCACAGTCCTTGTGGGCACCAGTCGCAGTACGAAAAGGTTTAACCTTTTCGCTTGTTGAACAGTCCATGTTCCTTTATATGAACCTCGCGGTTCCTGCATGGATTTCTCCATACTTTTTATGACAAGCCAATCCAGGCCAGCCCAAGCAGACATCCATGTTGTTTTAACCGGCGCTTCATGCACCCGGTATTTTCTCGAACCACCTTCTAAAACGGTTATTACATGACCGCTGCATGGTCGGTGTCCACCCCAGTTATTGGCGCAAATTTTCACTTTGCTGTCCTTAGCTGGAACGGACTGATTCGAGTCTCCAACGCTAAAGTAGCACTATTAGCCACTAATGTCTATAGACGTTAATGCATTTAGACAAAAAAGTATTTAGACATTTTTGTATTTAGACACTTGTGCTTTTAGCCAAGGTTGGCTATAATGGAATCATCAGGGAACGAAATTGGCAAGGAGTGGCACATATTTCGTTAGCAGAAGGATCTGCGAAAGCCAAGGAAGGCTGGACCTTGATAAGCAAGGAAAGCATTGGCGGGTGGCGACACGTCCGCACAACGGTAAGGGGTATCAAGGAAGATATCCCTGCCGTTTTTTTTTACCCAGGAGAAAAACCGGTAGTTTAAGTGCTACCGTGCACACAGCTTTTCGTCAGAAATCCGCCCTGCCAGGTATTCGTGGGTAAGGTATGACATCACGGATGTTGGACATACCGGTGATATAACTCACAAGTCTTTCAAACCCCAAACCGAAACCAGCATGGGGCACTGTCCCATAACGGCGTAAATCAACGTACCAGTCATAGGTGCTTGCATCCATGCCCTGTTCAGCCATTCGCTTTTGCAACACGTCGAGCCGCTCTTCACGCTGCGAGCCGCCGATGATTTCGCCAATACCCGGTGCCAGCACATCCATTGCAGCCACAGTTTTTCCATCATTACTAAGACGCATGTAAAATGCCTTGATCTCCGTAGGATAATTCTTGACCACGACCGGCGCGTTGAAATGGTTCTCGGTCAGGTAACGCTCGTGTTCAGTTTGCAGATCCAACCCCCACTCAGGCTTGAATTCAAACTTGCGATCAGAAGCCTTGAGTATATCAATAGCATCGCCGTAGTCCAGTCGTACAAAAGGTGCATTCAACAATGCCAGCAAACGCTCCACCGCCGTGGGTTCAACCCTTTGTACAAAAAAGGCCATGTCCTCGGGGCACTCATTCAGAACAGCCCTGATGATATATTTGAGAAAATCTTCGGCAAGATCGGCAAGATCATCAAGGTTCGCGAACGCTATTTCAGGTTCAACCATCCAGAATTCAGCGAGGTGGCGAGCTGTATTTGAGTTCTCTGCGCGGAATGTCGGCCCAAACGTATATACATTTGAAAGAGCGAGGCAGTAACCCTCTACATTCAATTGCCCGGAGACGGTCAGGAAAGTTTCACGTCCAAAAAAATCTTGACTGAAATCAATCGTTCCAGTATCGGTTCTTGGCAAATTGGCGAGGTCCAGGGTACTGACTCGAAACATATCGCCGGCCCCTTCTGCATCAGAGGCGGTAATGATGGGTGTATTGATCCAATAAAAACCACGTTCGTGGAAATATCGGTGGATGGCTTGAGCAGTCACGTGGCGAATACGCGTGACTGCTCCAAACGTGTTGGTGCGGGGACGCAGATGGGCTACCTCCCTCAGGAATTCAAAACTGTGATGCTTGGGTTGTATCGGATAGGTATCAGGGTCTTCCACCCACCCGTCCACTTCCACATCACTGGCCTGGATTTCAAATTTCTGGCCACGTCCCTGGGATTCAACCAATTCCCCCTTGCAAGTAATTGCGCAACCGCTGGTGAGCTTTTGTACTTCGCCAGCATAATTGCTGAGCTGTGCCGGGGCGACAATTTGCATTGAGTCAAAGCAGGAACCGTCATTGACGGTAATGAATGAAAAACCTGCTTTGGAGTCCCTGCGAGTTCGCACCCAGCCCTGGATCGTTACCCGGGACCCTGCCGGGATGATGCCACTGAGTGCCTTTTTAATACTAACCGCTGACATGATGGTATGGTTGATCTCCGCTTAAATGACCCCAGATGATAAAACACCTGTAGCAATGCGCACAGTCTTTTAGGCCTATCGTTGCTAATTAATTTGAAGGCAGACACACCATGAGTATTCAGTTAACTGAAAATGCGGCAAAGCGAGTTAAGTATTTCCTTGAAAAAGAGGGTGGTACAGCATTGCGTCTTGGTGTCAGGAAAACGGGTTGTTCGGGTTGGGCGTACGAGGTCAGTATTGCCAAAGAGATCGATCAGCAAGATTGTTTATTTAAGAGCAATGGCGTTCGGATTGCCGTCCATCCCGAGAGTCTGCCGTTTTTGCAGGGATCAAGCATTGATTTCACCAGCAGCGGTTTGAACAGCACCTTCACATTTGATAACCCCAATGCCACAGATGAGTGTGGTTGTGGTGAAAGTTTTACCATCGCCTGAAGTTTTTTTTTGCATGCGAAAGCAGAATTGCTCTGCGCAAGACATTGTGCTTGCCAGTATTTGTCGTGCACTGATATAATCCGCCAGCTCTGTTATTGACAGACTTTTTTAAGCTTGCCTCACGCACCCAACGGTTGGGAAGACGGAGGCTTTGAAAGTCCGATTGAGTAAAACTCGATGGACTGGATAATCCACAAGGAGTTAAAAATGCGTCATTATGAAATCTGTTTCCTGGTTCATCCGGACCAGAGCGAGCAGGTTCCGGCCATGCTGGAACGCTACCGCAAATTGCTGGAAGGGAAGGGTGGGCACATCCATCGCCTGGAAGACTGGGGTCGCCGGCAACTCGCCTATACTGTTGCTAAATTACACAAAGCACATTACATACTAATGAATATTGAGTGCGATGGCGCCACTTTGGCAGAACTGGAAAGTATTTTCCGTTTCAACGACGCAGTCCTGCGCCATCTTACCATTCGGCGTCAGTCTGCTTTGACTGAACCGTCAGAAATGCTCAAGGCGAGGGAAGAAAAAGACCGGTCGGAAAGAGATAGTGAGAAGCGCCGGCAAAGCGAGTCCGCAAGACGGTCTGAATCTGCGGAAGCTGCTGTCAAAAATGAGGCAGCACAAGCTGGGGAACCGGCGCCAAAGGATACACAGGCTAATGAAACCCGGGTCACCGAAGAGCAGGTCTCAGCAGAAAAGTCAGAAGGCTCAGTATCTGAAGAAGTGGATGTAGCTCCTGTCGCGACAACGACTGACGATACTGCAATAAGAACGGACACAGGAGAGTAATCATGGCACGTCAATTTCGTCGCAGAAAATTTTGCCGTTTTACGGCTGATGGGATCACTTCCATCGATTACAAGGATCTCAGTATTCTAAAACAATATGTGGGTGAGTCCGGTAAGATTGTGCCCAGCCGCATCACCGGGACCAAGGCCAGGTATCAGCGCCAGTTGGCAACTGCTATTAAGCGCGCACGTTTCCTCGCTTTGCTACCCTATACTGACAACCATTGAGCGCCCGGGAGAACTGATATGGATCTTATCCTGCTTGAGAAAGTTCAGAATCTGGGTGACCTGGGTGACCTTGTCAGTGTTAAGGCTGGTTTTGGCCGCAACTACCTGGTACCCCAGGGTAAAGCGGCGCCGGCCACCAAGGCCAATCTCGCTCTGTTCGAGGCCCGCAGGGCCGAGCTGGAAGCAACTGCACAAGACAAGCTTAGCCGGGCGCAGCTACGCCAGGCAGACCTTCTCGAAGTGGTGGTTGAATTAACGGCCAATGCCAGTGAAGAAGGTAAGCTTTATGGTTCGATTGGCCCACGTGAAATCACGTCCGCGGTGTCAACGCTGGGTCATGAAATTGACAAGAGCGAAGTCATCATGGGTGAAGGACCTATCAGGTCGGTGGGTGAATTTGAAGTGGTGATACAACTACACGCAGACGTTGTAAGCGTGATAAAAGTTATCGTAAACCCTGAATAGCCGTCTTGGCGCTTGCGGCATCGGGCCGTAGCATCTATGCTCTGGACTGCGGGTCGCCAACAGGTGGTCCGCAGTTTTTTTTTAACCTATGAAACCTAAACATGGCCGCACCTAAACTGGCAACAGTGGAGAACCTCAAGGTTCCCCCGCATTCCCTGGAAGCTGAGCAGTCGGTGCTGGGTGGGCTGATGTTGAGTTCAGCAGCGTTGGATCATGTCGCCGATATCATTACCGAGACCGATTTTTATCGCGAAGACCACCGTCTGATTTTCAAGGCTATCAATGAGGTACATGAATCGGGCAAGCCGTGTGATGCGGTAACCGTGAGCGAGTGGTTTGAAGCGCGGGGAAAAGTTGAGCAGGTTGATGGTGGTAACTACATCACGCTGCTGGCCAACAATACACCCAGCGCCGCCAATGTCGCCGCGTACGCGGATATCGTGCGCGAAAAGAGTATTTTACGCGGCCTCATCGATGTGGGATCTCAAATAACATCAAGTGCATTTGCCTGTGAGGGCAAAGATAGCAAAACCCTGCTGGAAGAAGCGGAGCGTCTGGTGTTTGCCATCGCGGATAAAGGTAGTCGGCGAGGTACGGGTTTTGTGTCTGTCAAAGAGACACTGGCGGAGGCAATGGCCCGGATTGAAGAGCTTAACTCGCTGGAAGGAGAGATCACCGGAATTCCGACAGGCTATCAGGATTTTGATCGCAAGACTGCGGGTCTGCAACCTTCCGACCTGATCATCGTGGCCGGTCGCCCCGCTATGGGCAAAACCACCTTTGCCATGAACATTGCAGAACACGCGGCTATCAAGCACGGTAAATCGGTGGCTGTTTTCAGTATGGAAATGGCATCCATGCAACTGGTGATGCGTCTGTTTTCTTCACTCGGGCAAATTGAACAGACCCGGATACGCACCGGATCACTTGAAGACCATGACTGGCCAAAGCTGACATCGGCCATGAACCTGCTGCATAAAAGCAAAATGTTCATTGATGATACACCTGCTTTGTCACCTTCTGAATTACGCGCCCGGGCACGCAGGCTGAAGCGTGAGCATGATATTGACCTGATCGTGGTGGATTACCTGCAGTTGATGAGCGTACCCGGTACACGCGAAAACCGCGCCACTGAAATTGCTGAAATATCCCGTTCATTAAAAGCAATAGCCAAAGAGCTCAAGGTGCCGGTAGTTGCGTTGTCACAACTCAACCGTGCCCTGGAACAACGCCCCAACAAGCGACCGGTGATGGCTGATCTCAGGGAGTCCGGCTCCATCGAGCAGGACGCTGACCTGATTGTATTTATTTACCGGGACGAACTCTACCATCCGGATACTGGCGAAAAAGGCAAGGCGGAGATTATCATCGGCAAACACCGCAATGGTGCAACCGGGACCGTCCAACTGGCTTTTCAGGGTCCGTGGCTGCGGTTCGTCAATCTGGCGCCCGAGAGCGCCTATCAATATGATCACAATTGAAACATACTTTACCCTATTAAAGTTTAAGCCACAGCCCGAATTGACCACCGCATGAGTCGCAACACCAACGCCACCATCAGCCTGGCAGCGATTGAACATAACCTTAAAGTTATCAGGGGGCTGGCCCCGGCCAGTAACATTGCATGTGTGGTCAAGGCCGATGCCTACGGGCATGGCATTGGACCTGTGACCCAAGCGCTTTGGGACTCAGACCTGTTGGCGGTTGCAACACTGGATGAGGCAAGTGTTTTGCGTCAGGTTAATTGGGTTGGCCGTCTGCTGGTGCTGGAAGGATTTGCCGACCCCAATGACTTTGAGCTGGCGCAATCCTTGCGGACAGAAATGGTCATCCATCACCCAAAGCAACTGGAATTGCTCCAGCAACGCAAACTGCATGATGTGGACCGTCTCTGGTTAAAAATTGACAGTGGCATGCACCGCTTGGGGTTTCCTTTGGCGGACGCAGGTTTGGTCTTTGCACAACTGCAAGCCATTGCCGGCAAGGATAATGTCGTTCTGATGACACATTTTGCCTGTGCAGACGAGGCCACAAACCCCAAGACAAGGAAACAGATTAAGGATTTTGACACGGCTGTTGAGGGGCTGGTCGCCGAACAGTCGCTGGCAAATTCAGCTGGTTTACTGAATTTTCCGCAGTCACAGCGTGAAATTGTCAGACCCGGTATTCTCTTGTATGGGATTTCGCCAGATAGCCGTCAATCAGCTAATGCGTTGGATTTGCGACCGGCGATGACACTCGGGAGTGAACTCATTGCAGTCAACCAGTGCCGTAAGGGTGAGACGGTTGGGTACGGCGCCAGCTATCGCTGCCCACAGGACATGCGTATCGGTGTCGCCGCGATCGGTTATGGCGATGGTTATCCGCGGTCTTTGCGTGACGGCACACCGGTGTTGGTCAATGGTAAGACAGTGCGGTTGGCAGGTCGCGTGTCCATGGACATGATCACGCTTGATCTGCGTGGTCATGCTGAGGCCGGCGTTGGTGATCCGGTCGTGTTGTGGGGGGAGGGGCTCAGTGTTGAAACGGTCGCAGCATGGGCGGGTGCGCTGCCTTACGAATTGATCTGCGGTGTTACCGGCAGGGTACCCAGAGTTGTCGTTTGACTATGCACCAGTGGGCTAATCTTCATTGTCTGTCAGCTCATACTTGCGCAGGTAACCACGTAACTGGTGATAGGTCATACCCAGGTAGTCGGCAGTTTTTTTCTGGTTGAAGCGGCATGTTTTGAGCGCATCTTTCAAACGCCGTATTTCCTCCCGCTGGATGCTTTGCTTGAAATCGTAGGGTTGAACGGGCAGGGCGTCAGGCGCCGGTTCTTTATTGTCAGACGGAGCATCCGGTCGCCAGGGTGATGCGAAAGGGTCAAACACGATGTCGGTAATCGGTCGCTCATGATCCAGACCATTATACACAGCTCTTTCCACAACATTCTTAAGCTCACGAACGTTACCCGGCCAGGCATAGGCCGACAATACATCTTCGGCTTTTTCGGAGAATCCATTGAATACTTCTTTTCCCAGTTCTCCTGACATGCGTACGGCGAAGTGATTTGCCAGTGTCAGGATGTCGCCGGGTCGTTCACGCAAAGGCGGCAGGGTGACGACATCAAAAGCCAGGCGGTCAAGCAGGTCCGACCTGAATTTTCCTTTCCTGGCCAGTGCCGGCAGGTCTTCATTGGTCGCACCTATAATACGTACGTTGGTACGGATGGTTTCGCTGCTGCCGACACGCTCGAACTCTCCATATTCGATAACCCGCAGAATCTTTTCCTGTACGCCCGATGAGGTGTTGGACAATTCATCGAGGAACAAACTGCCTTTATTGGCCAGCTCAAACCGTCCCAGGCGGCGCTTGACAGCACCGGTGAAAGACCCTGCTTCATGCCCGAACAACTCGGTTTCAAGCAGTGATTCTGTCAGGGCAGCGCAATTCATTTTAATAAAAGGGTAATCCCAGCGCCCTGAAAGATAATGCAAACGGGCGGCAACCAGCTCTTTACCGGTCCCGCGCTCACCGATGACAATCACCGGCCGGTTCAACGGTGCGACACGCGATACCTGCTCCAGCACTTCCAGGAAAGCAGGTGCCTCGCCAATCAATTGTTGATCTTGTGGTTTGGTCATGGGTAGTGTTATACCAGATTTGCAGTCAAAACAATGATAGATTGTGCAGTTGTTATTGTAAGAAAACTATCTTTTACTGTCTTGGGCTGGAGGTCATGGGCCTGATCTGGTAAAAGAACACAACGTGGCAGCATGACCACCAATGCTGGTCAACCACGTCCCAACTCGCTGAACTCGCAGTTATCACATTGAAGGAGCCCTGGCGTGGCAAAAACAAAAACTTCATTTTATTGCAATGACTGTGGCAGCCATCTTTCCAAGTGGGCCGGTCAGTGCCCGGATTGTAAAGCCTGGAATACCGTCAGGGAATTTCGTGAGGCTGGCAATAAACACGTTCCGCGGACAGGTGGCTATGCCGGCAGCAGCGACCGGCACGCAACTGAACTGGCGAGCGTTGCGGATGATAAAGTCACGCGCGTAGGTATCGGTATCCATGAACTGGATCGGGTTCTCGGTGGTGGCCTGGTGCCGGGTTCGGTAACCCTGATCGGCGGTGATCCGGGAATTGGCAAATCAACCCTTCTGTTACAGGTTCTGGCCGGCTTGATGGGGCAATTGAAAAGTCTTTACGTCAGCGGCGAAGAATCGTTACAGCAGATCAATATGCGCGCTAAACGGCTGGCCCTGGACGTGGGTGCCTTGCGTTGTCTGACAGAAACCAATGTCGAGGACATTCTGACACTGTTGGCTCTGGAAAAGCCGGAACTGGTTGTTATCGATTCTATCCAGACACTCTATTCAGAGGACATCCAGTCTGCACCGGGCTCGGTCGCCCAGGTGCGGGAAACCGCAGCCTGCCTGGTACGCTACGCCAAACGGATGAATTGCGCCATGGTGCTGGTGGGGCACGTCACTAAGGACGGTTCACTGGCAGGGCCGCGCATATTGGAACATATGGTCGATGCCGTGCTCTATTTTCAAAGCGATGAAGGCAGTCGATTCCGTGTCATTCGTGCCTTTAAAAACCGTTTCGGGGCCGTTAACGAGATGGGCGTGTTTGCCATGACCGGCACCGGTCTCAAGGAGGTCAGCAACCCCTCCGCCATTTTCCTGAGCGGTCATACCCAGCCTGCTGCCGGCAGTGTTATAACCGTGACCAGGGAAGGTACCCGGCCGATATTGCTGGAATTACAGGCGCTGGTGGACGAGAGTCACCTTGCCAACCCACGACGGGTCACGGTTGGTCTTGAGCATAGCCGCCTGTCGATGTTGCTGGCGGTAGTGCACCGGCACGTTGGTATTGGTCTGGGCGACCAGGATGTTTTTGCCAATGTGGTCGGTGGCATGCGTATTACTGAAACTGGTTCGGACCTGCCATTGTTGCTGGCCATACTGTCGAGTTTCCGGGATCGTATCTTGCCGGAAAAAATGGTTGTTTTTGGCGAAGTGGGGCTTTCGGGTGAGGTGCGGCCCGTCTATAGCGGTGAAGAGCGGCTCAAGGAAGCTGTAGGGTTGGGTTACAGCCGGGCCGTCATACCCATGGCGAACCGGCCCCGCAAACCGATTGAGGGCATGGACATCCTGGCGGTCAGCAATCTCGGCGAGGCCATTACAGCAGTTTTTTAGAGCCCGCACATTTCCCGTATCCCGTCCCTGGCTTGTCCAGATATGACTGGGAGCCTCTGGTACACTCTATCCCGCGCTGGGGTTTGGGTGTGTGGATTCGACCAGCACTGTGTGAATGGCGTTGTCCATGATATCCATGATGGTCATGGTATGAGGACCAATTCTGATACAACACTTGCCTGCCGGAATTGCCTCGATCTCCTCGGTCAATAAACCTCCCAGCGTGTGTGCTTCATCAAAGGGCAAGTCCCAGCCAAGACGCCGGTTTAGCGTACGCAGGCTTACCGACCCGTCAATCAGGTAATTTCCGTCATCCAGACGCTGTATGCTATGTGGACGGTCTTTTCCTTCAGAGGTATATTCACCGACGATTTCCTCCAGGATATCATCGAGAGTGACCAGGCCTTGTATATCACCATACTCATCAACTACCAGCGCCATACGTCGTTCTTTGCTCTGAAACTCGAGCAACTGGCGTGTCAATGAGGTGCCTTCGGGTACGAAATAGGGCCGGCTGACCGAGTTTTGCAGGTCTTCAAACTTCAAGCCACCCAATGAAAGCTTGGAAATGATGGCACGGATATGCAATAGGCCGACCACGTTATCGATGCTCTCCCGGTAGACCGGCAAACGTGTGTATTGTGTTTGTGTCAATTGTGCAAGGATATCTTCCCACTCATCCTCAAGGTCAATACCGACAATATCACCGCGCGGTACCATGACGTCTTCTGTCGAGGCATGCTGAAGATCCAGGATATTGAGCAGCATACGTTGATGTGCATTGGAAATCTGTCCACCCTCAGCCACCAGTGTGCGTAATTCCTCGTGGTTTAACCGCTCAAGAGCCTCAACATCCGTTTTTACGCCAAATGGTTTGAGCAGGAGGTTGGCGAGGGCGTTTACCAGCCAGACAACGGGGTTGAGTAATTTGAGCAGTACCACCAATATGAAAGAAGCCGGAAATGCGACACGTTCGGGGTGGATTGCAGCAACCGTTTTGGGTGCCACCTCGGCAAAAATGAGTACCACGATGGTCATGACCAGCGTGGATATCCAGATACCGTTGGTAGGAAAAAGACGAATCGCGATCACGGTAGCGATCGATGCTGCCAGAATGTTGATCATGTTATTGCCCAGCAGGATCAAGCCGATCAGCCGGTCGGGCCGGGTCAGCAGGCTCTGCGCCAGACGGGCACCGCGGTGGCCGCTGTTGGCGAGGTGCTTTAAACGATAACGGTTGATGGCCATCAGACTGGTCTCAGAACTGGAAAAAAACGCGGAAAGTATGATCAGGACAAACAAAATAGCGTAAAGCGTATTGAGTGGGATGTCTTCCAAATCAGTTAACCCAGGTGCGTTGCAGGAGAATCTCCAGAATCAGCTTGCTGCCAAAATAAGCCAACAACAACAAGGCGATACCCGCCAGTGTCAAACGCACGGCAAGCCGGCCACGCCAGCCTCTTTTCCAACGGCCCCAGAGCAGCAGTGCAAATACCAGCCAGGCGAGGATAGACAGCAGGGTCTTGTGCACCAGGTGTTGGGCAAACAGGTTGTCAACAAAGACCAGACCGGTTAATAGCGATATGGTCAGTATCACGAAGCCGACCTTGATCAGATGAAACAACAGCGCCTCGAGTGTGTCCAGCGCAGGTAGCGCCTGTACCAGGCGGTTGAAACTGTGTTGGTGTAACAGGTGATCAATGATGGCAATAAACAAGGCGTAGACCGAGGCAATGCTGAGTACACCAAAAGCGACCACGGAGGTAATGATGTGTACCGTCAGTGGCAGTGAAGCATGGCTCATTTGCAACAAGGGCGCATCCAGAAGACCCTCGCCGAGCAGGATCAGGACGGCCAGCGGCAATGCCACCAGGTTGGCATCAAAGAGATTCTTGCGAAGTGGTATCGTGGCCAGCGGTATGGCGACGGTGACCAGTGCACACAGTGACAGGGCGTTGGTCAGGCTGACCTGCGGTGCCGCCGGTATCAGCCAGTGCTGGGATTCCGCCCAGGAATGCAACAACACACCCAGCAGCGTAAACCCGGCAGCCATTTTCCGCATAGCTTCTGAACGCCTTTCCACGGCCATGTAAAGCATAGCAGTGGCAATGAGGTAACTGGCTGCAGTGGCGAACAAAATCTGGTTATGCATAGAAATTCTGTGGTCTATGGTGTGTGTTCACCCGGTATAATACCCGACTGCACAAAGACGGAGTAGATAATGTTTGACAACCTCACCCAACGATTGACCCAAAGCATGCAAAAAATGCGTGGTAAAGGCCGATTGACCGAGGAAAGTATCAAGGAAACCCTGCGGGAAATCCGGATTGCCTTGTTGGAAGCTGACGTGGCGCTGCCGGTTGTGCAGGCTTTTATTGAACAGGTCAAAGCCCGGGCCCTGGGGCAGGAGCTCATCAGCAGCCTGCAACCTGGTCAGGCACTGGTTAAAATTGTCCACGACGAGTTGGTCCATGTCATGGGTGATGAGAACGCGGCACTCGACCTCAATGCCAGAGCCCCGGTCGTGGTTTTACTTGCCGGTTTGCAGGGTTCGGGTAAAACCACCACGACGGCAAAGCTGGCAAAGGTTCTCAAAGATGAGTTCAAAAAGAAGGTGATGGTGGTCAGTTGCGATGTATACCGTCCAGCAGCCATTGACCAGCTTGAAACCCTTGCGCGGCAAGTTGGTGTCATTTTTCAGCCTTCGTTGCTAACCGATAAGCCACTGGAAATTGCCAAACAGGCCCTGGATGCTGCGCGGCGTCAGTATGTGGATGTACTGCTCGTCGATACGGCTGGACGTCTGCATATCGATGACGACATGATGGATGAAATTCGCTGTCTGCATGCTGCCGTCGAGCCACATGAAACCTTGTTCGTGGTCGATAGCATGACCGGCCAGGACGCTGCCAACACGGCTGCGGCGTTCAATCAGGCTCTGGCATTGACCGGCGTCATTTTAACCAAGACCGATGGTGATGCGCGTGGCGGCGCTGCATTGTCGGTACGTCAGCTTAGCGGTAAACCGATCAAGTTTGTGGGCACCGGTGAGAAAACGGATGCCCTGCAACCGTTCCACCCCGAACGTGTGGCATCACGCATTCTGGGGATGGGCGATGTGTTGTCGCTGGTTGAGGACGTTCAGCGTCATGTCGACCACAAAAAAGCTGAAAAACTGGCCCGCAAAGTTAGAAAAGGCAAGGGTTTTGACCTGGACGATTTCCGCAGTCAGTTGGAGCAGATGCAAAACATGGGTGGTCTGGGCAGTCTGGTCGACAAGTTACCGGGTATGGGTGAGTTGCCGGAGCAGGTCAAAAATCGTGTTAACGACAAACAGACGGTGCAGATGATTGCCATCGTCAACTCCATGACACCGCAGGAACGCCGTTTCCCCGATGTCATACGCGGTTCACGTAAAAGACGCATTGCCAGTGGTTCCGGCACCAAAATCCAGGACATCAACCGCATGCTCAAGCAGTTTTCACAAATGCAGCGCATGATGAAAAAATTTGGTAAGGGTGGTATGAAGGGCATCATGCGAAGAATGGGCAGCCTCAAAGGCCAACTCCCACCCGGTGGTTTTTCATGAGAATGCTTTGAAGTGCACGATTCCGGTCGACGGCGTTTTCTGAAACACGGTCTGGTTGCGGCCAGTGGCGTGGGTCTGGGCGGCGCCGCGCTGTGGCAACTACTGCGTTCAGGTGAGCCACCTGCCATACACCCCGCATTGGGTCCGTTGCAGGTGGCCAAAGACCTGAACACGGGTTTACCGATTCTGAAACTGCCTGAAGGTTTCCGATATCGCACCTTCGCCTGGGCCGGGGAGCAACTTGCAGACGGGTTTCCATGCCCGGGTGCCGCTGATGGTATGGGTGTGGTAGCTGATGAGGACGGGGTAATAACTCTGATTAGAAACCAGGAGCTAACGGGTTCTTCCGGTCCCATTGGCGACCCTGATAATGCCTGGGACCTCACCGGTGGTGGGACGACCACACTGAAGTTTGACACCCATAACACGCGCTTGGTGGACGCTCGTATCAGTCTCAACGGTACCGCAAAAAATTGTGCTGGCGGGGTCACGCCATGGGGTACATGGCTGTCCTGTGAAGAGTGTCCCGTTACACCCGAACTGCTGCACCATGGTACTGAAATCAGGCAATGGAAATGGCATCTCAGCAATGTCAAAAAATCTCACGGCTACGTTTTTGAAGTGCACCCGGAAGGTGAAACGGACCCGCAACCGATTATCCCGATGGGTCAGTTTTACCACGAAGCAGCAGCGATCGACCCGGTCAGTGGTATGGTTTACATGACCGAGGACAACAGTCCACAAGCCGGGCTCTACCGTTATGTGCCAAACGTCGCGGGTCAACTGCAGGCCGGTGGTCGCTTACAAATGCTCAGGGTCAGTGGACATAAAGAACTGATCAAACACGTAGCGGTTAATCAACCCATGTCCTACACATGGGTAGACATCGCTGAACCGGGGCAGGGACATTCACCTGGTAGCCATGACTGTGCCGGGGTCGTAAAACAAGGCATGGATGCCGGGGCGACGGCATTTCTTTCCCTGGAAGGCTGTGCTTACCACCAAAAGTCGGTCTATTTCACGTCCAAGGGTGGCGGCGAAGCCGGGGCCGGGCAGATTTTTCGTATGGACCTGGAAAATAACAAACTGGAACTGGTTTACGAGGCCGTCTACCGCAACGGGTTTTCAGGTCCGGATAACATTATCGTCAGTCCCAAAGGCAGCCTGATGATTTGCGAAGACCGCGTGGGTTTGATGACAAGTGCCCAGCGTATCGCCGTACTCGATCCAGAGGGTCAACTATTCGAGTTTTGCCAGGTCAACCCAAAGCTTAAAGCCCGCTACAAGGGGCATCGACTGAAGGAAACCATCCTTGGCAGCGAGTGGGCCGGAGTTAGTTTTTCCACTGACGGTCAATGGATGTTTGCAAACCTTTATAATCCGGGTGTCACCGTGGCCATCACCGGGCCCTGGCAAACTGGACCAATATAAAATCCGGCTTGGAAAAAATGTTCAAGCCATTGTTTTCTTTTGCATCAATTACAGTTAAAATACGCGGTTTCGTGGAGCCGGTCCAGCTTGCGTGTGTGTCCGGTTAATGATTTATTACTTCAGGGTTTTATTACTTCAGGGTTTTATTGCTTTAGGGTTTAACACTAAAAAGGTTTCAGGGTAATGGTAAAGATTCGTCTCTCGCGCGGTGGTGCCAAGAAGCGGCCGTTCTATCACATTGTTGTAGCGGATGGCCGCAGCAAACGTGATGGCCGTCGTATCGAAAAAATAGGTTTTTTCAATCCACTGGCCAAAGGTCAGGAAGAGCGTCTCAGGGTTAACCTTGAGCGTGTGGACTACTGGACCGGTGTGGGCGCCCAGGTTAGCGAGCGGGTACAGAACCTGCTCACACAGGCGCGTAGCAGCGCCGCTGCCTGAAAGGTGTAAGCCCGAGGTTGAGAGACTTGCGTAATGGGCGCTCAAAAATACGTGGCGCTCGGTTATATAGCTGCAGTCCACGGTATCAGGGGTTGGGTCAGGGTGCATTCATGGACCCGGCCAATAGAGGCTATATTCAATTATCAACCCTGGCGATTTGGCGATGATAAGCAGCCAGTTGGATTGAGAGACGCTCACAGGCAAGGTAAAGGGCTGCTTGCTTTGCTGGAGACGGTGGAGGACCGGGACCGGGCCAGCGCGCTGGTTGGTCAGCAGGTTTTTGTTAAACGCGAGCAGTTACCAGCAACGGCAGCCGATGAGTACTACTGGGCTGATCTGGTGGGTCTGGAAGTCCGGACGGTTGATGGTGAAACATTGGGTCAGGTCGAAAGGCTGATGGAAACCGGCGCCAATGACGTGCTGGTCATCCGTGGAGAGCGCGAGCACCTGGTGCCGTTTGTGCTCGGACAATATGTTACCCGTGTTGATCTCGCTGCCGGGTGCATGGAAGTGGACTGGGATCCTGAATTTTGAGTCAACGGTGAGGTGACAGGCGTAGGGTATGCGCATTGATGTGATCACACTGTTTCCGGAAGCGCTGGAAGGCTTGACTGGCCTGGGTGTTACCGGCAGGGCAATCCGCACGGGCCTGGTGGACCTGAAGGCTTGGAACCCAAGGGATTTCGCTACGGACAGGCACCGGACGGTGGACGACCGACCCTACGGCGGCGGGCCGGGCATGGTCATGAAGATGGAACCGCTTGGCTCTGCCATCCGGTCGGTCCGGGAGGCCCATGGTGGTAGCACTGTGGTGAGCCTGATGAGTCCCCAGGGTCGCAGGCTGGATCAGGCTGCGATCTTTGAGATGGCCACCCGCCAGGGTTTGATCCTGGTTTGCGGGCGTTATGAGGGTATTGATGAAAGACTGATTGAGTCGGAAGTCGATGAGGAATGGTCGCTTGGTGACTATGTCATCAGCGGTGGTGAGCTGGCTGCAGCGGTGGTCATCGACGCTGTCATGCGTCTGTTGCCGGGTGTGTTGGGTGATGAACAATCAGCCAGGGAAGATTCATTTGTGGATGGACTGCTGGACCACCCGCATTATTCCCGTCCCGAGTCAGCAGGTGGCAAAGCGGTGCCGGAGGTTTTGCTTTCGGGTGATCATGAAGCGATTCGCCGCTGGCGCAGGAAGCAGGCGCTGGGACGGACATGGCAACGACGACCGGAATTGTTGCACGAACGGTGCCTGGATGAAGAGGCGAAACTGTTGCTACAGGAGTTTCGCCAGGAATTGAAAAGTAATAAAGATTTTTGAACAAGAAGGTCGTTAAAAGGCTTTCACGGAAAGGACACAACGATGAGCAAAATCATTGAACAAATCGAAACAGAGCAGATGACCCGTAAATTACCGGAATTCAGTCCCGGTGATACCATCATCGTGAACGTAAAAGTCAAAGAAGGCAACCGTGAGCGTTTGCAGGCTTTTGAGGGTGTTGTGATCGCCAAGAAAAGCCGTGGTCTGAACTCCGCATTCACCGTGCGCAAGATTTCGCACGGAACGGGTGTTGAGCGTGTTTTCCAGACGCATAGCCCACTGATCGATTCGGTCAAGGTCAAACGCCGTGGTGCCGTACGCCGGGCCAAGTTGTATTACCTGCGTGCGTTGGAAGGAAAGGCTGCCCGTATCAAGGAAAAGCTTGCCTAAGACAGCCACCCTCTCGT
>CAZYVH010000070.1:0-16341 GCA_964650905.1 uncultured Wenzhouxiangellaceae bacterium
GCGATTGATAATAACCTGGACAGCGTCACGCTGGTGCACAAGGGTAATATTCAGAAATACACCGAAGGTGCTTTCCGCAAATGGGGGTACGAGGTAGCGGCTGAGGAGTTTGCCGAACAGACGATCACCGAAGCAGACCTGTGGGATAAATACGATGGCAAACGGCCTGAGGGCAAGGTTGTCATAAAAGACCGCATTGCAGATATCATATTTCAGTTGATGCAGTTACGTCCGGATGAATTCAACGTACTCGCAACCACCAATTTGAATGGCGATTACCTGTCCGATTCCATCGCGGCCGAGGTCGGTGGAATGGGGGTCGCGCCGGGGGCCAATATGGCCGACCACGTTGCCGTCTTTGAGGCCACCCACGGTACCGCCCCCAAGTATGCCAATCTCGACAAGGTCAACCCGAGCTCACTGATGTTCTCAGGTACCATGATGTTTGATTATATCGGTTGGAAAGAGGTCTCAGTCCTTATCAAGAATGCTTTCCGGGCCACCATCGCCCAAAAAATCGTGACCTATGACTTTGCCCGCCAAATGGAGGGGGCGACCGAGGTGTCAACGTCTGGTTTCGCGGATGCACTGATCAGGAATCTGTAGGCAAACCTGCCTGGTTTCGGCATTGCACGTGAAGCCCGGTCTGTTCAGTCAATCGGGTGCGTGCCTGGCGATTTCTTCTGCATTGAGGAAATGCCAGGCCGTAACCGGGTTGTGGCACCATGTCATTAATGATGATTTTATTTTTGATCCGCATACACCCCTCAGTCCCGTTAAGGAAGTTGGTCGGCCACCGCGACCAACACTGGTCTCACCATCGCAACTGAACCGGCGCCGACTGGGCAGCAGTGCGGGCCGTGCGGCATTGGTTCACGCTATTGCACATATCGAATTCAATGCCATTAACCTGGCGCTGGATGCTGCCCACCGCTTCCGAAATATGCCCAGGCAGTACTATATCGACTGGATTTCAGTGGCCGCGGACGAGGTGAAACACTTCCGTATGCTGGATGAGCGGCTGCACACGCTGGGTCATGAATACGGTGACTTTCCAGCACATGACGGGCTCTGGGAAATGGCCGGCCGCACGGCCGATGACTGCATGTTGCGCATGGCGCTGGTACCGAGAGTTCTGGAGGCCAGGGGGCTGGATGTAACACCGGGTATGATTGAACGGCTTGAACAGGTCGGTGATATGGAAACCGCAAGAATACTTAAAGTCATACTTCGTGAAGAGATCCGTCATGTAGAAATTGGCAGTCACTGGTTTGGTGTCTGCTGCGATCAGCGAAACCTGGAACCCGAAGCCACGTTTCTGCGTTTGCTGGCGGACCACTGGGGGGGTGCGGTGCGCGGGCCATTTAATATTCAGGCGCGTATCGAGGCAGGTTTTTCACAACACGAGATGGATGCCATCAAGAATTTGTAATACCAATCAGGGGGAAAGCTGATAGCAACCCGCTTGCACCCTGAGCACGCTCATCTGCCGGTACCAGTCACCCAGTACGTAACGATGAGCCACTGTCCCGTTGATGCTAAAGGTTTGAGTGGTCGGCCGGTGGGTGTGACCATGGATCATTTTGGAAACACCATGGCGCACAAATTCAGCCACAACTTCAGCCTGGTTCACGTCCATAATGTCCTCATCTGAATGATCCATGTGCCGGGTACTCCCGGCCCGTGCCTGAAGGGCAAGCTGGCGTCGTTCCTGGGTGGGTTTGGCAAGAAATTCAGCCTGCCAGGCAGGATCGCGTACCCGTTTGCGGAATTGTTGGTATTCAACATCATCGGTGCACAGGCTGTCACCATGCAAAAGCAGCACCGGTTCGCCGTACAAATCAATGACAAAAGGCTGTGGCAGCAATGTCAAACCAGCCGATTGTGCATAATCTTCACCCAGCAAAAAGTCACGGTTGCCATGCATGAAGAAACACGCCACACCCCGGGCATTGAGGTCCGCCAGCGCTGCGGCAACCTGTTGTCCACATTTTCCCGGGGTGTCGTCACCCAGCCAGTACTCAAACAGGTCACCCAGGATATAAAGCGCCGCTGCCTTTCTGGCCTCGGTTTGCAGTAATTGTATTAACTGCGCCGTCGTATCCGGCCTGCTGTCATCAAGATGCAGATCTGAAATAAACAGCGTTTTCATCCTCTTTAAAGAACTTCTACAGAGTTAATTGTTACCGTCTCAGTCGGTATATCGCGGGCATCGGTGGGTACAAAGCGAATATCATCAACAACGTCCATGCCCGCAACCACTTTGCCGAATACGGCATAGCCCCAGGTGCGGGAATTTTCCTTGCTGGTATGATCCAGTGCACCATTGACCTCTACATTGATAAAAAACTGTGAGGTGGCGGAATTGACCTCATTGGTGCGAGCCATGGCAATGGTACCGCGCTCATTTTTCAGGCCATTATCAGCTTCGTTGACAATGGCGTCACGTGTTGGCTTGGGTTGCATGTCAGCGGTCATACCACCACCCTGGATCATAAAGTAGCTGATGACCCTGTGAAAGATCGTACCGTTGTAGTAATCATCATTGACGTATTGAAGAAAGTTCGCAACGGTTATGGGTGCTTGTTGCGGGAACAATTCCACCGTGATGTCACCGCGACTGGTGTGAATCATGACGTGGGGGTTTGCAGTTGCTTGTTCGTTTTCCTGCTGGGCCTGTACAACGGGCAGACTCAACATCAGCAGGATGGTCAGGCTTGCTGTTTTCATTATCAATTGCTTCATATGCCAATACTCCAATTTGAATCCCCCACGGGTTGCTTCAGGCAATTTTGCCTGATTATTCTGTGGGAAGCTGATGCACAATAAACCCCAATCATACTTGGGTGATTGCCGGGTATAAAGAAGTGATGATATTTGCCGGCTTTCAAACTGCCATACAGCCTGTCGTAAACGCTCGTTCACGTCCGCTGACGAGCCTGTTTTATGCTATAATGACTCGTTGAAATCAGCTTGCAATACTTGCTTAAAATCATTGTTATTATGAGCATCTAAAATAAATATATAACAACAATATATAGAATATTCCGGAGAAATTACATTTAATGGCTGAACTCGCCAAAGAAGTCTTGCAGGTAAGCCTGGAAGACGAAATGCGCCAGTCCTATCTGGACTATGCAATGAGTGTCATTGTCGGGCGTGCCTTGCCTGATGTCCGGGATGGACTCAAACCGGTCCACCGCCGTGTGCTTTATGCCATGCGTGAGTTGGGGAATGACTGGAATAAGGCCTACAAAAAATCCGCCCGCGTGGTGGGTGATGTGATCGGAAAATACCATCCTCATGGTGATTCCGCAGTGTACGACACGATCGTGCGTATGGCCCAGCCGTTTGCGATGCGCTATATGCTGGTGGATGGACAAGGCAATTTCGGTTCGGTTGATGGTGATGCACCGGCGGCCATGCGTTATACCGAAGTGCGTATGTCCCGTCTGGCTCACGAATTGCTGGCTGACCTGGAAAAAGAGACCGTAGATTTTGGGCCCAACTATGACGAATCCGAGCAGGAGCCACTGGTCTTCCCCACCCGGATACCGGGTCTGCTGGTCAATGGTTCTGCCGGCATTGCCGTGGGTATGGCGACCAACATTCCACCGCACAACCTGAACGAAGTTATCAACGCTGTCATTGCCCTGATCGCAAACCCGGAACTCGATATCGACCAACTTATGGAGTACCTGCCGGGCCCTGATTTTCCTACCGCTGGCATGATCAACGGTGCAGCGGGAATATACGATGCCTATCACACAGGTCGTGGTCGTATTTACATGCGGGCAAAAACGCATGTTGAAACCAACGAACACAATGCTAAGGTTTCGTTGATCGTTACCGAGTTGCCATACCAGGTCAACAAGGCCCGCTTACTTGAAAAGATTGCTGAACTGGTCAAGGAAAAGAAGCTTGAGGGCATCACCGCGTTACGCGATGAGTCAGATAAAGACGGCATGCGGATGGTGATTGAGTTACGACGTGGCGAAGTGCCCGAAGTCATCCTCAATAACCTCTATAAACAGACCGTCATGCAGAACGTGTTCGGGATCAACATGGTGGCGTTGGTCGACGGCCAGCCTCGTTTACTGAACCTCAAGGAAGTACTGCAGGCCTTTGTTGGCCATCGCCGTGAAGTCGTGACGCGCCGCACCTTGTTTGAGTTGCGTAAAGCCCGTAACCGCGCCCACGTATTGGAAGGGCTGACGGTTGCATTGGTCAACCTCGATGAATTGATTGAGATGATCAAGACCTCCCCGACACCTGTGGAAGCAAAAGAGCGTTTGCTGGGCCGGTTGTGGGAACCCGGTCTGGTAAGGGCCATGCTGGGGCAGGGTGGCGCCGATACATCACGACCCGAAGACCTTGATCTCAAGTACGGCTTGCAAGCTGATGGCTACCAGTTGTCACCGGTACAGGCCCAGGAAATTCTTAACATGCGTCTGCAAAGGCTGACAGGGCTGGAGCAGGAGAGACTGACCAGGGAATACGGTGAAATACTCGGTGTTGTGAAAGATCTGTTGAACATTCTTTCCGATCCGGTCCGTCTGATGACTGTAATACAGGAAGAACTCGAGAGCATACGCGAGCAATATGGCGATGCAAGACGAACCGTCATCCTTGAAAAGAAACTGAATCTGAGTCTGGAAGACCTGATCACCGAGGAAGACGTGGTGGTGACCCTGTCACATGCGGGTTATGCGAAATCACAGTCACTAGACCGTTACCAGGCCCAGCGACGTGGCGGTAAGGGCAAATCAGCCACCAAGGTAAAGGAAGAGGATTTTATTGATGAAATTTTCGTTGCCAATACACATGACACGCTGCTCTGTTTTACATCCTGCGGTAAGATTTTCTGGTTGAAGGTTTACGAATTGCCACAGGCCAGCCATATGAGTCGCGGTAAACCCATTGTCAATCTGCTGCCCCTGGAAAAAGATGAACGTGTCAATGCGGTACTGCCGGTGCGTGAATATACGGAAGATCGATTCGTGTTTTTTGCCACCCGTAACGGTATTGTCAAAAAAACCCCTTTGACCGCCTATCGAAATCAACGCGCCAACGGCATCTGGGCCATCAACCTCGATGATGATGATGAATTGGTCAACGTAGAAATTACGGGCGGTGACAGCGATATCATGCTGTTTTCCAATTCCGGCAAATGCATCCGCTTTGCCGAAAGTGATGTCAGCACGGTGGGTCGAACGGCACGCGGTGTCATCGGGATTCGCTTAAAGGATGGCCACCGTGTGGTTTCCATGCTGGTACTCGGAGAGGGCGATATTCTGACGGCAACCCGGCGGGGCTATGGAAAACGATCTCACCCCGATGAACATTCACGTCAGGGCAGGGGTGGTCAGGGCGTTATTGGTATCCAGACGTCTGCGCGCAACGGCGAGTTGATCGCTGCGCTGCAGGTGACTGACGAGGATGACATCATGCTGATTTCAGATGGTGGCACACTGGTCAGAACCCACGCGGATGAGATTTCCACACTGGGACGCAATACCCAGGGTGTGACTCTTATTCGTCTACACGATGATGAAAATATGGTGGGTGTGGCAAAGATCGAGGCAGAGGAAGAAACGGATGAAGGGGGTCAGGTTTCAACCTGACCCCCTTTGTGCTCAGATCGTTGCGAGTACCGATTCGGCTGAACTCACGCGGAACTCCCCGGGCGCCTCAACCAGTAACTGCGTGACGACCCCGTCGTCAGCGACCAATGCAAAACGCTGTGAGCGCGTGCCCATGCCAAATGCCGAGGCATCCATTTCCAGTCCCAACGCGGCAGCAAATTCACCATTGCCATCGGCCAGCATGTCAATGTCCTCGGCGTTTGCGTTTTTACCCCACGCGTTCATGACAAACACATCATTGACCGCCATGCAGGCGATGGCATCCACACCCTTGGCGGTAAAATCTGCGGCATGTTTGATAAAACCGGGCAGGTGGTGTGCTGAACAGGTCGGCGTGAATGCACCCGGTACTGAAAACAGTACGACCTTGCGATCTTTAAAATAATCATCAGTGGATAAAGGCTGGGGTCCCTGATCCGTCATTTGGGTCAATACTGATGTGGGTATACGTTCACCAACTTTAATACTCATACAAAATCCTCATGGTTCATAAATATTCAGACAGCGACTGCGTTTGAGATGGCGTCGCACAATAGCTCCGGATTAACCGGTTTCGTAATGTAGGCAACAGCGCCCTGGCGCATACCCCAAATCCGGTCAGCCTCACCGGTTCTGATACTGATAAGAATAATCGGAATATCATGGGTGGACTGGTCGCGGGTTAGCTTACGTGTGGTCTGGAAGCCGCTCATGCCGGGCATGATGACATCCATCAATATAACATTTGGCTGCTCCTGGTGGGCAATTTCAATAGCACGATCACCATTTTCGGCCGTCAGGGCCTCATGGCCCCAATCTTCAACCAGCTTTTTCAGCATAAAAATATGCGTCGGTGAGTCGTCGACGATCAGCACTTTAGCCATCGATATGTTTACCCCCATTTACCAGCAATCGCGCCCCTGTCCGCGATTATGCACCAAGTCAATGACAAATTGCAGTAGCGGCAGCCAATAATCAGCCAAGATTGACAACGATACGCCCGAGTGATTGGCCCTGCAACAGGCCATCGAACGCGTCAGCCAGGTTAGCAAGGTCAACTTCCCGCCTGACAATGGCGTCCAGATGGCGTGGCTTCCATTCTTTGGACAGACGCTCCCAGAGGGTTCTCCTGAGCGCATATGGCGCGTTGTTGGAACTGATGCCAATCAAACTGACACCGCGCAGAATCATGGGCAGATTGGTGGCGTGCAGTCCGATACCACCCGCCATGCCGCATACTGCAATATTACCCCAAAGATCAATGACACGACTGATGCCGGCCAACATGTCGCCACCCACGTTATCAATACAACCCGCCCAACGCACTGACTCCAACGGTTGCTCACCCCAGTGCAAATCGTGTCGCGAAATACACTGTTTTGCGCCCAGCTGTTCAAGGTAGTCGAATTGCTCTGTTTTACCTGTAATAGCATGGACCTCATAACCAGCATGGCTGAGGATATCGAGCGCGAAACTACCCACACCGCCGCTGGCTCCTGTGATGACGATGGGGCCTTGTGCCGGGGTTTGGCCAAGGGCCTCCATGCGGTAGAGGGATATGGCTGCGGTGAACCCTGCGGTGCCGATACCCATGGCATCACGGGTGCTTAGCCCGTCGGGTAGTGGCACCACATGTCTGCTGTCCAGGCGCAGGGTTTGGCTGTAGCCTCCGTCCCGTTTTTCGGAAAGACTGCAACCGGTTACGAGTACCTTGTCACCCTGGGAAAATGTCTCGCATTCAGATGTAATGACTTCACCTGCGACATCAATTCCACCCACCAGTGGAAACTGCCTGAGTATTTTGCCTTTACCCGTAGCCGCCAGTGCGTCCTTGTAATTAATACCTGACCATTCGCCACGTATGGTGACATCACCCTCGCTGAGGTCGTCGATGCTAATATCTTCAAGACCGGCACGATAACCCTCAGCGTCATTGTGGATACGAAATGCCTTAAATTTGTCTGCGCTGGTGCTCATTTTCAATTCCCGCGATGGATTGCTCTTTTATCAACGTTTAACGCTGCTTCGTGTATGGCCTCGGCAAGGGTAGGATGCGCGTGGACGATACGTGCCAGGTCTTCAGCAGCGCCATGAAATTCCATCGTCACGACACACTCAGCGATCAATTCCGATGCACCCGGGCCGATAATGTGAGCGCCGAGGATCTCGTCGCTGGCAGCATCAGCCAGTAGTTTGACCATACCGGCAACGTTACCCATGGCCAGCCCCCGGCCAGTCGCTGCGAATGGGAATGATCCGGTACGATAGTTTACACCCTCGTCTTTTAGTTGTTGCTCGGTTTTGCCAACCCAGGCGATTTCCGGATCAGTGTAGACAACCCACGGTATGGTATCAAAGTGGATGTGTGCGGCCCGGCCAGAGATCAATTCAGCCACTGCGGCGCCTTCTTCCGAGGCTTTGTGGGCCAGCATTGGTCCACGCACGCAATCACCTACAGCCCATACACCCGGAACGCTTGTCTGTGATTTATCATTGACCCTGATTTGGCCACGCTCATTGAGTTCAACTCCACTGTCGTCCGCCAACAGGCCTTGTGTATAAGGCTTACGCCCCACGGCGACCAGCAAGCGGTCAAAGCCCATCTCGCTTTCACCCTTTTCATTTTCCAGCTTTACGGTGATCTCACCGTCCTTTACGACGGCTGATTTCACCAGTGTACCCAGCCGTATATCAAGACCTTGCCTTTTGAATAGACGTGCAGCAAGCCTGGATACCTCCACATCAGCGGTGACGAGGAAGTCGGGTAAGGCCTCGAGTACTGTGACCCTGGCGCCAAGACGCTGCCAAACCGAACCCAACTCCAGACCGATGACACCGGCACCAATCACACCGAGACGTTCTGGAACCTGTGTCATCGCCAGTGCACCGGCATTGTCAATAATGTATTCGCCATCATAATCCACGTTGGGAATGGCAATGGGTACCGAACCGCTTGCGAGGATCACGTTCTTTGCCTCAAGTAATACTTCTTCGTCAGAGGCATGTGGCGTAAATTCCACCTGGCGCTTGGCCAGTAATCGTCCCCGGCCATGCAGCTGTTTAATCTTGTTGGCTTTAAGTAATTGGGCGACACCGGTGGTCAGCTGTTTTACAACAGCGTCTTTCCTGCTGATCATTGCCCCGATGTCAATGCTGACATCCGAAGCCGTTATACCATGACGGGTGTAATCATGTTGAATGTGGTGATAGTGCTTGGAGCTATCGAGCAGCGCCTTGGATGGGATACATCCCACGTTAAGACAGGTACCGCCGAGCGCTGCTTTGCCGCTTTTAGTGGTATTCATATCGATGCAGGCGGTATTGAGACCCAACTGCGCTGCACGGATGGCAGCGACATAGCCGCCGGGGCCGCCCCCAATTACAATTACATCAAATTTTTCTGTCATGGTTTTTCCAATGAGTTCAGAGGTTCAGCAACAGCCGCGCCGGGTCCTCCAGCGCATCCTTGACTGCGACCAGAAACAATACCGCATCCTTACCGTCGATCAAGCGGTGATCATAGCTCAGAGCGATGTACATCATCGGCCGGACCAGCACCTCACCATTGATAACAACCGGACGGTCCTTGATGGTGTGCATGCCGAGGATTGCGCTTTGCGGTGGGTTTAGCAACGGTGTCGACAGCAACGAGCCAAACGTACCACCATTGGTGATCGTGAATGTTCCACCCTGTAAATCTTCCAGCGCGATTGATCCATCTCTTGCACTAAGCGCAAATTCACGAATGGCGCCTTCAATACCAGCCACTGTCATGTGCCCGGCGTTACGCAGGACGGGCACCAGCAAGCCACGCTCCGTGGACACCGCAATGCCGATATCCTGGTAACCGTGGTAAACGATCTCGTCACCTTCCAGTGATGCATTTACCACCGGGTATTTGTCCAGGGCATCACAGACAGCCCTGACAAAAAATGACATCAGTCCAAGTTTGACCCCATGTGTCTGCTCGAAGGTCTGCTTATATTTGCGGCGCAAATCCATGACCGTCTTGAGATCCACTTCATTGAACGAGGTCAGTATAGCTGCGGTTTGCTGTGCTTCTTTCATACGCTCAGCGATACGTGAACGCAGACGTGTCATCCTGACACGTTCCTCCCCACGGGGGCCGCTGGGTAATTCCTGGCTGACATAGTCAATGACATCACCCTTTGTGACACGTCCACCACGCCCACTACCGGTCAACTGGCTGACATCGGTATGCTCTTCCTCTGCCAGGCGGCGTGCGGCAGGGCTGAGTCTGGGTTCAGGGGTAGTTTTCTCGTCAGTGACAGGGCGCACTGCCAGGGTGTCAGATTCTGTCGGGGGTGGCGCCGTGTCCGTTGCTGTATCATGATCTTCAGACCCTTTCATCGCAGCCACAGTGCCCTCTTCAAGCACGCCAAGCAACTCGCCGCTGGTGACAGTTTCTCCGGTCTCCCGTGTGATTTTTTGCAACACACCATCGACCGGGGAGGGTACCTCTAGCACCACCTTGTCGGTCTCAAGGTCGAGCAGGTTTTCATCCCGTCGTACCTTGTCACCTGGCTGCTTGTGCCAGGCGGCAACCGTTGCATCGGCAACGGACTCGGGTAATACCGGAACTTTAATTTCTGTACTCATAGCACTCCTTCGTGGCTGTCGGCGCACAGACGCAGGCAGCCTGTATCATTGTTTAAAACCGGCGCCTGGACTGATGGCAGCAGCAACCAGGGCCTGTTGTTCTTCCATGTGCATGGCATAGTAACCGGCGGCCGGTGAGGCCGAACTGGGTCTGCCGGCGTAGTAAAGCGATTGGTTTCGTCCCAGCGCAGCAATAAGGTTGTGCCTGCTCTGGTACCACGCACCCTGGTTTTGTGGCTCTTCCTGGCACCAGGCAACTTGTGTTGCATTGGGAAAACTCGCCAATACGCCACCAAGGCCCGTTTTTGGTACCGGGTAAAGCTGTTCAATACGCACCACCGCGATATTGGTTTGCCCGGTTTCAGCCAGCGCAGTCACCAAATCGTAATAAACCTTGCCGGAACATAGCACGACACGTTTGATCTGGTTTTTATCATGCACTGCCGGATCATCAATGTATTCCTGGAATACGCCGTTGCCGAGTTCTTCTAAAGAGGAGGTTGCAGCCTTGTTACGCAACAGGCTCTTGGGTGTCATGACGATCAGTGGCTTGCGTGTTGGCATCAACATTTGCCGGCGGAGCAGGTGAAACATCTGCGCCGGTGTGGACGGTATACAAACCTGTATATTCTGATTTGAGCACAATTGCATAAAGCGTTCCAGGCGGGCGCTGGAATGCTCCGGTCCCTGGCCTTCGTAACCATGTGGCAGGTACATAACGAGACCGCACAAGCGGCCCCATTTGGCTTCACCGGAAGTCAAGAACTGGTCAATGACGACCTGTGCACCATTGGCAAAGTCACCAAACTGGGCCTCCCAAATAACCAGTGTGCCGGGGGAGGAGGATGCAAAACCATACTCAAATCCAGCCACAGCCTCTTCCGACAACAGGGAATCGATAATTTCGACGCTGACCCCCGGGTTGATCTCGGCCAGCGGCGTGATGACAGCGCCGTCCGTCTGGTTATGCAATACCGCGTGACGGTGAAAAAAAGTACCACGGGCAGAATCCTGACCCACCAGTCGCAAGCGAAAACCGTCGCTGATGAGACTTGCGTAGGCGGCGGTTTCGCAAAAACCCCAATCCAGGGGCAGTTCGCCTTGTGCCATCTTGCGACGGCTGGAAATAATTTTTTCGACCCTTGGGTGGAGCGTGAAACCCTCGGGTAAACGTGTCATGCGTTTGGCCAGATCGCTGAGTTTCCCGACATTGTAACGGGTATCAACACCGCGGTTGGCGAGGCCGTCATGGTCAAAATCGTGCCATTTTGCGGCATTTGCATTACCACCCGGCTGTGACTCCACATCTGCAACCTGCTCACCCTGATCGAGTTTTTGCCGGTAGGCATCCATCAACGAGATGGGTTGTTTCGCGTTGAGGATGTGGCGTCTGACGAGATCATCGGCGTATTTCTGACGGGTCGTTGGCATGTTGCGTATCTGCTTGTACATCAAAGGCTGGGTCGCGGCGGGTTCATCCGCTTCATTGTGGCCGTGACGGCGGTAACAAACCAGATCGATGATGACATCGCGTTTAAATGTCTGGCGAAAATCACAGGCGATCTTCATCACATGATGAACCGCTTCCGGATCGTCGGCACTAACATGGAAAATCGGTGCATGCACCATTTTAGCGATGGCCGTGCAGTACAGGGTTGAGCGGGTGTCGGCAAGTTTGTTGGTGGTAAATCCAATCTGGTTGTTGACGATAATGTGCAAGGTCCCACCAACCGCAAAGCCGCGTACTTCAGACATCTGGAATAATTCCATCACCACACCCTGTCCCGAAAATGCGGCGTCTCCGTGGATCAGTATTGGCATCACCTTGTCGTGGGCCAGGTCACCACGGCGTGTCTGGCGTGCACGCACCGAGCCCAGCACGACCGGATCAACGATTTCGAGATGCGAAGGGTTGAAAGCCAGAGCCAGATGCATGGCGCCACCGGGTGTCTGTATATCAGAATGAAAACCAAGGTGGTACTTGACGTCACCCGGTCGGTCAGGGTCACTGATGCCATGTTTACCCTCGAATTCATCAAACAATATTGAAGGCGATTTACCCAGGATATTGACCAGTACATTCAGACGTCCGCGGTGCGCCATACCAATGACCACTTCTTCCACACCATTTTTACCGGTATGCAGAAGGGTTTCATGCAACAGCGGGATAAGACTGTCGCCGCCTTCGAGTGAAAAACGCTTCTGACCAACGAAGCGGGTATGCAGGTTCTTTTCCAGACCTTCGGCAGCCGTGAGTAGTTGTAAGATACGCACGCGTTCTTTATCGTTAATGTTGTAAAAACCCCGTGACCCTTCCAGGCGTTGGCGTAGCCAGTCGCGTTTGGCCGTGTCCACGATATGCATGTACTCGATACCGACACTTTTACAATAAACACGCCGGCACAGTTCGATGATGGCCGCCAATGTCATACGGCCCGGCACGGCCAGGGCACCGGTATCAAACTCTTGTTCAAGGTCGGACTCATCAAGATCGTGAAAAGCGAGTTCAAGATCGACAACCGGTGCGTGGTGGGCCCTGCCGAGTGGGTCCAGGTGGGCTATTTCGTGCCCGCGGATGCGGTAAGAATTGATCAGGCGCGATACACCAGCCTGTTTGTGTTCGGTTAATTCAACCCCGCGTGGCGCCTGACCAGACCCGTGTGCCAGCAACCGAAAACGTTCAGCAACAGCGTGATGACCGGTTTCCCTCTGTTCCGGGTCAGTTGTCGGGGCACTCGGCAACGAAGCAAAGTATGTTTGCCACTGGGCGGGTACGCTGTCAGGGTCTTGCAGCCACGCCTCATACCAGCTTTCAATATAAGTAGCGTTCGCGCCAAAAAGATGTGAGGTTTGGTAAAGACGCTCGAATTGTGAGCTCACGGTGTTGATTTCTTCCGGGTGTGACAACGAGCAGGACATTATAACCCGCCATGTGACGCTGTGACATCATATTCCTCGGCTCGACATAGTGCATACCCTGAGTGAGCCAACGGCAGAAAAAGTCACTTGGTTTCTGACCCTTTTTGTTTAAAGTGCGCCTCTGTTTCCACCCCGGGGGAACCACCACCCATCCGAGCGGCCATCTGGGCGGCATTTCCAATGTAACCGGCAGGTGTCAGTTCCAGTAATTGCTGTCGGGCTGACATCGGGATATCCAGATGCTGGATGAATTCCACCAGTGTCTTTGCGTTGATGTCCTTACCGCGGGTCAGTTCCTTAAGTTGTTCGTATGGGTTGGCGATGCCATACAGACGCATGACGGTCTGGATGGGTTCAGCCAGTACCTCCCAGCTTTTATCAAGGTCTTGCGCCAGCCTGACCTTGTTGACCCTGATTTTACCCAGCCCCTTGAGCAGGGAGGCATAGGCAATCAGGGCATGACCCACCGCTGTGCCAATGGCGCGTAGCACGGTTGAATCAGTGAGGTCGCGTTGCCAGCGGGATACAGGTAACTTGGCGGCAAAATGTGCAAGCAAGGCATTGGCGATGCCCAGATTACCCTCAGCGTTTTCAAAATCTATCGGGTTGACCTTGTGTGGCATGGTGGAAGAACCGACTTCACCGGCGGAGGGTTCCTGGCTGAAATAGCCAATAGAAATATAGGCCCAGATATCACGGCAAAGATCGATCAGTATCGTGTTATAGCGGCTCAGCGTCTGGAAACATTCTGCCATCCAGTCATGTGGCTCGATCTGAGTTGTCCACGGGTTCCAGGCCAGTCCCAGCGATTTAACAAAATGACGTGAAAACTGTAACCAGTCAACCTCCGGGCAGGCCGCCAGGTGCGCATTAAAATTACCGACCGCACCATTGATTTTGCCAAGTATGGGCTGCTGGTGAAACTGGCCGACCTGACGCAGCAGACGGGCGGCGACATTGCCAAATTCCTTTCCAAGCGTCGTCGGTGATGCACTTTGACCATGGGTCCGTGACAGCATGGCAACGTTGCCGTATTCGGCTACGAATGCTTTCAATGCCTGATCAATGTCGGTAAATAGCGGCAGCAGAACACGCTCACGGGCCTCGTATATCATCAGCCCGTAAGCGAGGTTGTTGATGTCCTCGGAGGTGCAGGCAAAGTGCAGGAATTCTGACAGGCCGGCGAGTACCTCATGCTCTGAAAAGCGTTCCTTAAGGTAGTATTCAACGGCCTTAACATCATGGTTGGTGCGCGCTTCAATGGCTTTGACCCGTTCTGCCTCAGCAAGACCGAAACTACCGACCAGGCTTTCAAGAAAGTGATTGGCGGCTTCATCCAATGCGCCTAGCTGTGGTATCTCATCGCATGCAGCCAGGGCCTGGAACCAGCGGACTTCAATAATGACCCGGTAGCGGATCAAACCGTATTCGCTGAATATTTCCCGCAAGCTGGCTGTTTTTTCCGCATAGCGGCCATCGACAGATGAAACAGCGGTCAGGGATGAAAGTTGCATTGTGTTTAACCCTTTCTTCGGCAGCGTCATTATAACCCTGCTGTGCCGGTTTTTCCTGGGAAGTGAAAATCAGATGAGCTGATCCAGTTGGTTCCTGAAACGGATAATTAACTTTAATTTCTTGTCTGATTTTTTCCGCTGACGTTGGCTCCGGGATTATAATGCAGGCTGTGAATTTCGATGGAGAAAGGACGATGAGCAAAACCCGGACAGAACGTGACACCATGGGTGAACTTGAGGTGCCTGAAGACGCACTTTGGGGCGCACAAACGCAGCGCGCGGTCAACAATTTCCCGATCAGTGGTTTGGCCATGCCACGTGGATTTATCCGCGCGCTGGGTCTGATCAAATCGGCCGCCGCGACGGTCAATCACGATCTTGGCCTGATGGATGATGACATTGCGCAAGCTATCGTGACGGCCGCTGCGAAGGTCACCGCCGGTGAAGTCGATGAGCAGTTCCCCATTGACGTTTTCCAGACCGGTTCCGGCACGAGTACCAATATGAATGGCAACGAAGTCATTGCCCATCTCGCGGGGCTGTCGGGTACTGGCGTGCATCCCAATGACCACGTCAATATGGGTCAAAGTTCCAATGATGTGATCCCCACGGCGATCCAGGTCAGCGCTTGTCTTGAGACCAGTGAAGAACTACTACCGGCGCTGCAACACCTTGTGGCCGTGCTGGACCAAAAGTCCGACAGTCTGAAAGATGTTGTCAAGACGGGTCGCACCCACCTGATGGACGCGATGCCGGTCACCTTTGGCCAGGAACTGGCTGGCTGGTCCGGTCAGATTCGCGCTGGCATAGAGCGTATCGAATGCGCTTTGAAACGCGTCCGGCAACTACCCCAGGGCGGCAGTGCGGTGGGCACGGGTATCAACGCTCATCCTGAATTCGGACCTCGTATTGCAATTGCACTGAGTGAATCCACCGGTTACAAATTCACCTCCGCCAGTAATTATTTTGTGGGTATCTCTTCACAGGATGCGGCAGTCGAGTTATCCGGGCAACTCAAGACACTGGCTGTCAGTCTGACGAAAATCGCCAATGACCTGCGTCTGATGAATTCCGGACCGCTGGCAGGAATCGGCGATATCGCCCTGCCTGCCCTGCAACCGGGTTCTTCCATCATGCCCGGCAAGGTCAACCCGGTCATACCCGAAGCGGTCGTCCAGGTATGTGCTCAGGTGATCGGAAACGATCTGTCCGTGACCATCGGTGGACAGGCTGGTAATTTTCAGCTCAACGTTATGTTGCCTGTGATTGCGCACAATCTGTTGCAAAGTATCGAAATACTGTCGCGTTCCAGCCGCCTGCTGGCGGATTCCGCGATCAGTGGTTTTGTCGTCAACACCGACAGGGTCAATGATGCGCTGGAACGCAATCCCATCCTGGTAACCGCCCTGAACCCGGTGATCGGTTACGAGGTAGGTGCTGCCACTGCCAAGCAGGCCTACAAAGAGGGTCGTTCCATCCGCGAAGTGGCCAAAGAAACCACCGGGCTTTCAGATGAAGACCTGGGGCGTCTGCTGGACCCGCTTGAATTGACCAAGGGTGGCATCAAGGGTTAGCTGTAAATTCCAGCAACGTTGTATACAAAGAATCATTTTATTGACCGGTTTAGGGAACCCACCTGGCAAGCAGCCGCGGTGGGTACTCAC
>CAZYVH010000071.1:0-16311 GCA_964650905.1 uncultured Wenzhouxiangellaceae bacterium
GAGGCCGCTACCGGTACCCCCGCCGGGCACACTCTCAGGTGTAAGTACCCACTGCGGTTGCAGGTTAGCTGAGTAGTTTGCGCACCGGTGCGAAAGATATTCTGTGAATGTCACAGGGACCCAGCGCGTTCAGGCGTTCCAGGTGGTGGGGGGTGGGGTAACCCTTGTGCCGGTCAAAACCGTATTGCGGGTATTGTCGGTGGAGCGTCAGCATATGGCGGTCGCGATAGACCTTGGCCAGCACCGACGCTGCCGAAATCGAGGCAACCAAACCATCCCCACCGACGATGGTTTTAACCTCACAGGCAAGCTGGGGCGCACGATTACCATCGATCAGGGCCAATGATGGGAAAGGCTCCAGCTTGTTGACTGCCCGTTGCATACCGAGCAGGGTCGCTTCAAGTATATTGACCCTGTCGATTTCTTCGACGGTAACAAATTCAACTGCAAAGGTGATTGCCTGGGCCTCGATGAGTGGTACCAGTCGCTCACGTTTTGTGGCGCTCAGGCGTTTGGAATCATCCAGAGCAGGTAAATCGTAGGCGAGTGGCAGGATGACAGCGGCAACACTCACAGGGCCTGCCAGTGGACCGCGCCCGGCCTCGTCAACACCGGCCTCCCAGCGGGGTCTATGATACCTCGTCATGACGGATCGGGATGTGCTGTAGAACGATCTTTGCCGCAACCTCAGCAGCACCTTTTTGTAACCGGCGGTGCAGGCGTTCAAACTTCTGTACCAGTGCCTGTCGCAATGAAGGCTCGTCCAACCAGTGTGAGACCTCCTCTGCAATCCGTGTTCCGCTAACGTCCTGCTGTAGTAATTCCGGTACCAGCGCCTCTGCCGCCAGAATGTTCGGCAGGGCGATGAAACGGCTCTTGAGCAGTCTGAGACCCTTCATCAGGAGAGAGGTCAGGAAGGACACTCTGTAACATACGACCATGGGGCGGTTGATCAGCATGGTCTCAAGGGTTGCTGTACCGGATGCGCAGATGACCACGTCGGCAGCGGCTATCGCGCTGGTGCTGCAATTGCTAAGAATCCGTGCGTTTAAAGCAGGGTGCTTTAGCAGATGCTGTGACAGCAGATCATGGATACGTTCTGTTGCGGCAGCTAATACAAAACTGCAACCGGGATACCTGACCGCCAGGGCCACTGCTGCGCTTAGCATGGCAGGTGCGAGCATTTCAACCTCACGGTCACGACTGCCAGGGAGTAGCGCGATACAGGGGGCGCTGTCGTTGATTTTTAAGGCTGTGCGCGCTTCCCCTGCATCCGTGTACAAGGGTATCTGGTCAGCCAGTGGGTGGCCGGTATAATCAGAGCGGACATCATGCAGTTGGTAGCAGGCAGGCTCAAATGGAAACAGACACAGGACGTGGTCGGTTGCCCTGGCGATGGTTTTAACTCTGCCTGGCCGCCACGCCCAGATGGCCGGGCTGACATAGTGAACCACAGGAATGGAGTTGTTCTTAAGCTTTCTCTCGATAGCCAGATTAAAATCCGGCGCATCTATACCGACAAACACATCTGCTTGCAGCGCCAGCAGTCGTCTTAATAGTGCACGCCGCAAATACAGCAGGCGGGGCAGGTGGGTGACGACCTCCGTTAGCCCCATCACCGATACGTCTGCGCTATCCCACCAGGTATCCAGGCCCGCGGCTTGCATTTTTGGCCCACCGATACCGGCAAAACGAATATCCGGGTCTATCGTATGGATGGCACGCATCAATGCGGCGCCCAATTGATCGCCCGATGCCTCTGCTGCTACCAGGGCGATAACGGTCATTACCTTATGATGCTGCGCTCAGATAATTCCAGGAATTCCACCATGGTCCGGACTTCAGGTGACGATGCTGCGATATCCTGCAACTCTTTTTTTGCCTTGTCCAGCGGTTTGCCTTCACGATAGAGGATTCTGTAGGCACGCCTTACCAAGTTGATTTGCGCGTTCGTGTAGCCGCGTCTTTTCAGACCCTCCGAATTGACACCCCTGGCCCTGGCTTTCTCGCCCGCAACCGTGATAAAGGGAGGGATACTCTGGTTGACGTGGCTGGCAAATGAAGTGAAGCTGTGCTCGCCAACGTCGCAAAACTGATGGATCAGGGCATAGCCGCCCAAAATGGCATAGTCGCCAACTCTGACATGCCCTGCCAGGGAGGCATTATTAGCCATGACAATGTTATTTCCCAGTTGGCAGTCATGGGCAATGTGTACGCAGGCCATGATCCAGTTATTGTTGCAGACCCTTGTGACACCACCGCCCTGAACGGTCCCTCGGTTGAAGGTGCACGATTCACGGATGTAATTGTTATCACCGATGATCAGTTTGGTATCTTCGCCGGCATATTTCATATCCTGAGGTTCTTCACCGATGGATGTGAACTGGAAAATACGGTTTTGTTTGCCAATCGTCGTGCGCCCGGTCAGCACGACGTGAGGGCCGACCCAGCTACCACTATCGATGCGCACTCCTGGGCCTATTATTGAGTAAGCGCCGACGCTGACATCGTCTGCCAATTCAGCCTTGGGGTCAATCAACGCACTTGGGTGAATCATAGTGAGTACTGCAATATTGGGGTTACCCGCCGGCGCTGATTATTTCACAACGGGCGGTTTTCTCACCGTTGACTGTGGTGGAGCATTCGTAGAACCCCATATTCTTCATAATACGTTTTTGCGTGACCTGCATCAGCAATTGGTCCCCCGGCAGAACCATACGGGTGAACCTGGCATTGTCGATCTTGACCAGGTAATTCATACCGCCCCTGGTTGTGGATGCAAGACTCAGATAGGCGAGTATACCGCATGCCTGGGCCATAGCCTCCAGCACAAGTACACCGGGCATGACCGGATTTTGTGGGAAGTGACCGGTAAAAAACGGTTCATTGATACTGACGTTTTTGATAGCCGTGAGCTTTTTTTCAGGTGTCAGAGTATATTCCAATACCCTGTCAACCAGTAGAAATGGAAAACGGTGCGGCAGGATACTTCTGATCTCGTTTGTTTCAATGGGTGTTTTTATTGTATTTCCATTCATTTATCTTTGCCTTTCGCGGCCCTTTTAAGGGTTTGCTATTCTGAAGCTTTCTTTTCCAGTCTCAATACACGCTGTACCAACTTGTCCAGCTTGCGTAAATGGATCAGCGTGCGGTGCCATTCCTTGACTGGTTGCGCCGGTAGTGAGGCACTCCAGACCGTACCTGGTTGACGTATTGATTTACTCACCACACTACAAAAATTTACCCTCGTGTGATCGGCTATGCTGATGTGACCAAGAGTCGCTGATCTGCCGGCAAACATACAGTATTTTCCTATCTGTGTACTGCCGGAAATGCCGACACATCCGGCCATGGCCGTGTGCGCACCAATGTGTACATTATGACCAATCTGTATCTGGTTATCGAGCCTCACGTCATCTTCGAGCACAGTGTCGCCGAGTGCACCCCGGTCAATGGTGGTATTGGCGCCGATCTCACAGTCGTTACCAATGACTACCGAGCCGATTTGCGCTATTTTTTGCCAATGATCCTGGTCAAATACCAATCCGAAACCATCAGCCCCGATAATGGCACCGGGGTGAATGATGGTTCGTTGACCTATCGTTACACCCTCACAGAGCGTGACGTTTGCCAGCAAACGACAGTTCTCAGCGAGCTTGCAGTCGGCTGACAATACCGTGCCGGGTCCGATGCTGCAGCCATCTGCAATCACACAGCCTGGACCGATGACACAATTGGCGCCCACGTATACTTCATTGCCCAGTTTTGTTGTCGGGTCAATCCTGGCAGTGTCATCAATACCCGGTTCATGTGCTCGCCTGGTGTCGAACAGCATCGCAATGTTTGCATAACTCAGGTAGGGGTTTTTACTCAACAGACAGTTGCCCATGTGATTTCTGGCATCTCTTGTTGTGAGAATGACCGCTGCTGCCTGGCTGGTCGCCAGGTATGTCCGATAAGCCGGGTTTGCAAGAAAACTAATCTGTGTTGTGGTCGCGTCTGCCAGCGCAGCGATACCGTCGATCAGGCACTCGCCATCGCCCCGGTATTGGAGACCGGTCTGGGCAGCCAACTCGGAGAGCTTGATAGTACGTTTGGGCTTTACCATGAAAAGCGGTGGACGCAGATCAGCGGAGGGACCTTTCCCGTTGATCCGCTTCGAATTCCTGCCTCAGTTGATCAAGGATGATCTGTGTTATATCCAGAGATGGGTCAGCGTAAACCACGGGACTCGAAAGTATCAGGTCATAGCCGTTATCGCGGGCAATCTTCTCAACCGCCTGGTTAATCTGTTCCTCCAGTTTCTGGACTTCTTCAGTGCGGCGAAATGATAACTCATCCCGCAGGTCTTCTTTTTGTCGATTGATGTTTCGGCGTGTTTCAAGTAACTCACGCTCAAGCCGCTTTCTGGCATCCTCTGCAATGTCGCCCTGCTGCAAACGACTTTCCATGGTTTGCATTTGGCCCTCTTTGAATTCAATGGCATCGTTGCGTGCACGAAACTCCAAATCGAGCTGATCGCGTCCGGCAAGAACCTGGGGCGCCTGGTCCAGGATCACTTTCATGTCTACGTATCCCAGGCGCAATTGCTGGGCTGTCACTGGCCCGGCCGCGAACATCAATGCCATCAGCAATGTTGGTAAAAAACGCATACTGCTCAAATTGTACACCCACCGGGGCCCTGAACAAATAAATCAGAGGCTCCTTACCCTGTATGGAAGAGAATCAGAACGTTGTCCCAAATGAAAATTGCAGGCTTTCGGTGTTGTCACCCCGCAACTCTTTGATGGGAAATGCATAGTTCATGATGATTGGGCCGATAGGGGCCTGCCAGGTGACGGAGATGCCTGCAGAGGAGCGTAACAACTTACTGTCAAAGGTATTGATATTTTCATACACGTTGCCAATGTCTACAAACAGTGCGATGCGAGAACCGCCACCACTTGTAAATGGTGTCGGAATTGCAAGCTCCAGACCACCGGACACTTTCATGTCACCACCAATAGCGCGACAGGCAAGGTCCTTGGGCCCAAGTGTGTTATCCCTGAAGCCGCGTATATCGCGCACACCACCACCGTAAAAGTGCTGAAAAAAGGGTAGGCCCCTATCCAAGGAGACAACTTCTTCATTCAGACAATCGCGTGTAACACCGTCCGGCAGGGTGGTGTCGATGGGTAAAGCCTTTGAAGACTTATCATAGTTGTCATAGGCATCACCATAACCGAGGTCACCGTGGTAATTGAATACCAGACCGTGCCAAATGGGTATGTATTTTGCATATTTGTAGAACAGTTTGTAGTAAAGGCGATCGCTGCCGGGTGTGGAAGCTTCCAGACTCAGGCGTTGCAGTGAGCCGCGTGTGGGGTTGAGAAAATGATTGCGTGTATCGCGTGACCACGAGGCAGTGAAATCTATACTGACGAATTTACGCTCCTGACTGTCCAACTGGCCATCGCCGTTATGGTCAAGCGATGTCGATAAAGGATCGGATATCCTCGGAACAAAATATGATTCCGGGCAGATACCATTCTGGTTGATCTCGTTACAGAGAATATTGTCGGGGTTATCGGGGTCCGGGAATTCCTGTTCACGCACGAAACTGCCGATATTCAGATCAGTGCTCCTTATACCCAGACCGGCCCTGAGGTAATCAACTTCGGTCAGGGGAATACCGAAACTCATGCCACCGGCAGCTTCGGTACTGGTAAATGTGGAGATGTTGGCGCCAGCCTGATTAAACTCCTGGTAACGCACGTAGAAACCACGGCTGACCTGGTCTTCGGTCCAATACGGGTTTTCGTAACTCACACTGATGCTGTCGATGATACTGCTGTGGGACAGGCCAAACCCCACGCGTTTGCCGCTGCCCAGGAAGTTATCCTGTTGTACATTCAGGGATGCGATGAGTCCCTGAACCTGTGAATAGCCCAGACCGACAGAAAAGCTACCTGCAGCACGTTCCTTGACCGTCACCACAACGTCAATCTGGTCATCGGTTCCGGCAACTGCCGGGGTTTCGACATTGACCGATTCAAAGTAAGTCAAACGTTGCAGGCGGACCTTGGAGCGATCGATGGCGGCCTGTGAAAACCAGCCACCTTCGAACTGGCGCATTTCACGCCGCAGTACTTCGTCCTTGGTTCCGCTGTTGCCAACAAAAGTGATTTGCCGCACGTAGACGCGTTTGCCGGGGTCAACAAAATAGTTGATGGTGACCAGACGGTTTTCACGGTCAATCTGCGGGATCGGGTTGACGTTGGCGAAGGCATATCCAATGTTGGCCAGCAGTGCAGTGATATTCTCAACACTCTGTTCCATTTTTTTGCGTGAAAAGATGTCCTTTTCCTGGGTCAGGATCAGTCGTCTGAGGGTGGCCTCTTCGATGACCAGATCGCCGGTCACCTGGATCCGGTCGATGCTGTATTGCTCACCTTCGATGATATTGGCGGTGATGTAGATATCCTTCTGGTCCGGGCTGATGGAGACCTGCGTCGATTCTACATTGGCGTCGATATAACCACGGTCCTGGTAGTAGGAGCGAATTTTTTCAAGGTCACCCGACAGTTTTTCGCGTGAATACTTGTCATCCTTTGACCAGAACTTCCAGAACGGTGGGATGCCGGATTCGAAATCATCTTCAATTTCCTTGTCGGTAAACAGTGTATTGCCAACAATATTGATGTGTTTGATTTCGGCAGTATCACCTTCCTTGATGACAATGGAAATACGCACCCGGTTGCGGTCAAGTTTGGTCACCTTGGTGTCAACTTTGACGGCGTAACGCCCCTGACTAAAGTATTGCCGGACCAGTTCCTGCTTGATGCGGTCGAGTGACATCGGTTGATAGACTTCACCTTCAGCCAGGCCAATTTCGGCCAGCACCGGGAGCATGTCTTCGTCTTTTATGGCTTTATTGCCGGACAGGGATATATTTGCAATTGCCGGGCGCTCGACCACCTTGATGACCAGGATGTTACCTTCCCGTCCAAAATCAATGTCGCTGAAAAAACCTGTCCTGTACAGTGATCGTATAGCCTGGCGGGTTGTTGCGGCGTCCAGCAGATCACCGGTATCAACGGTCAGGTAATTAAACACCGTGCCTTCTGAAATACGTTGCAGACCCTCCACCCTGATATCAGATATGCTGAACGGATCAAAGGCCAGGGCTGATTTTATCGCCAACAGGCCACACAAGAGTGTTGTAGTAATTTTTCTCATGGATAATAGGTCCGTAAGTGGAGTCCAGGTGCATCTGAACAAGCCAGGGCCGGGACAGGTAGCGGGCGGGGTACAAAGTGTACCTTGGAATTATTGGGTAACACTGCCATTTAATTCAACTTATTCATGCATGTATAGTGAGGCCGGTTACCGACTGGCAAAAATGTGCGGGCTAGCCGACCAGACGTAAAATATCGTTAAAAAATGCGAGGCCCATCAATCCCAGCAATGCCATCAGCCCAACAGTTTGCCCCTTGGCCTGTATCTGTTCTGAGACGGGGCTCCCCTTGGCCAATTCTATCAGGTAAAAGAACAAGTGCCCCCCGTCGAGTACCGGGATTGGCAATAGATTGAGTATTCCCAGACTGAGGCTGATGGCGCCGAGGAAAAACAAAAAGCTGGCGAAGCCCGCATTGGCCGAATTATTGGCAAATTGTGCGATACTGATAGGCCCGGACAGGTTTCGCATCGAAGCGCTACCGGTCAGCATACGTCCGAGCAAACCCAGCGTGGAACCGGTCAGTCGCCACATCTCTTGCGAGGCGACAACGAAACCCTCGATGGGGTCGTACTTATGCAGGAAATAGGCGCGCTCAATCTGAGCCTGCAAAGCCGTACTTACAGCCTGGTTGGTGACACCAAGTATCAGGCGGCTGGAAAAAATGCCGCTTCGGCTTTTTTCCGGGCTGACACTAAGTTCGATCTCACCGCCCCCACGCTCAACGGTGACCATTAATGCCTGCCCGGCAACCCCGTGTTGTTGCACCAGTGCGCTGACCCAGGCCCAGTCTGGTATGTCCTCACCTGCTACTCTGGTTATGTGGTCGCCCGGCTTGAAACCAGCTCGTGCAGCTGGGCTGTCAGAACTGACTTCCCCAACAATGGCAGGAATTTTCGGACGCCAGGGCGTGATGCCGATGTCATCAAGGGTGTGTTCCTCCCTGAAACTGCTGTCAAGTTTGCTCAGATCCAGTTGAATCCCGCGTTGAGTGCCATCCGCAGCCTCCACCACGAGTGCCACTTGATCCCGGTCAAGTGCGTGGGTCACCAGGGCGAGTACGACGTGCTGCCAGGAGTCGGTGCTCGCGTCATCCATTGATATGATCAGATCCCCGGGTCGCAGTCCTGCGCTGGCGGCGATACCGTTGGTGACACCGACCACTGGCCTGGATTCCCCTATGCCGACGCTGAACATCACCCAGAATGCGAGCAGGGTAAACAACAGATTAAATGCGGGACCGGCGATGACGATGGCGATACGAGCCAGGACCGGTTTTCGATTGAAGGCACGCTCCCGTTCGTGCTGGTCAACCCTTGCCTCGTTTTCGTCCAGCATCTTGACGTAACCGCCCAGTGGTATGGCCGCGATGGCATATTCAGTGCCGTCACGGCCTTTCCTTGACCACAGAGCCTTGCCAAATCCAATGGAAAACTTGAGTACCCGCACGCCCAGCAGCCTTGCGATGAGGAAATGGCCGAATTCGTGGAAAGTAATCAATAGACCCAACGCGACCAGTAACCACCAAATTGAACCGACGACTTCAGACATACTCTTTCAGGATTTCCTGTGTTCGTGATGCGCCATTTTAAAGTTATTTCCTGTTATTGGTCATTGAACGGATAATTCCATTTGCCACACAACGTGCTTCGCGGTCAAATTCCAGAACCACGTCCAACGAATCCATTTTACCGTTATTACACGCATCCAGGGTGGCGGAAACGGCAGCGGGAATCTCAAGGAAGCCTATGCGCTGCTGTAAAAAGGCTGCCACGGCGACCTCGTTGGCAGCATTGAATGTGACAACTGCACTACCGCCTGCGTTCAGCGCTGCGAAAGCCAGGCCAAGTCCTGGAAATCGTTTCAGGTCAGGTTGGTGAAATTCCAGTTTTTGCAATTTTGCAAGATTGAGGCGATCGACGCCGGACTCAATACGTTCTGGCCAGGCCAGGGCCTGTGCGATGGGTGTGCGCATATCAGGTAAGCCCAATTGCGCAAGCAGGGAACCATCCCGGTAGGCGACCAGTGAATGCACGATGCTTTGTGGATGTATCACTACCTCAATCTGGTCGGGCCTGGCGTTGAACAACCAGCGTGCTTCGATGACCTCAAGGCCCTTGTTCATCAGGGTTGCAGAATCAACAGAGATTTTCCGGCCCATGTCCCAATTCGGGTGTTTGCAGGCCTGCGCCGGTGTGATGTTGCCAAGGTCCTCCAGTTTGTTGTGTAAAAAGGGCCCGCCAGAGGCTGTCAATATCAATTTTTCAACCCCCACCTCCTCAAGCCCGCGGTTAAAGTCGGCTGGCAATACCTGAAACAGGGCATTGTGTTCTGAGTCCACCGGTATGATCGGTGTGTCATGGTCTGCTGTGGCCCGGCGGAAGAGTTCACCCGCAATGACCATGGATTCCTTGTTGGCAAGCAACAGGCGTTTGCCGCTACGAACCGACTGTAGCGTTGGTTCAAGACCGGCGGCGCCGACAATAGCAGCCATGACGACATCTGTTTCATCCAGGCTGACGGCTTCAGACAGACCCGCTTTGCCCGCCAGCACCTGCGATTTGCAACCCCGCTCGTCCAGCGCGGTCTGCAGTGCCCCGGCCTTTTGTTCGTCGCTGACAACCGCGTAGGTGGCGTTGTGTTGTTTGCATTGTTCTGCCAAAAGTTTGGTATTGTGATGGGCGCTGAGGGCTACGACGTGAAAACGGTCAGGGTGGTGGGCGATGACCGCCAGCGTATTCTTCCCAATGGATCCGGTCGAACCCAGAATGGTAATGCCCTGACTGTCCAATGCCATACCCATTTTAGACGTCGATGACCATTAAGCTGAAAGCGAAAAACGGAGCGGCTGATATCAAACTGTCCAACCGGTCAAGGATTCCGCCGTGGCCCGGTAGCAGGTGGCTCGAATCCTTGAGTCCGCTGACGCGTTTGTGCAGGGAAACCAACAAATCTCCACCCACAGAAGCTAGTGCCGTGACCAGGATCAGTACCACCGCTCTGGTGGGATCAATGGCGGGTAGCGGCATCCAGCGCACAGCCATCAGGCCCACCAGCACTGCTGCGGCCAGGCCGCCGGTAAATCCGGCAACGGTCTTAGCGGGGCTGATGAGTGCTGCCAACTTTCTCCGGCCAAACTTTTTACCCACGAAATACGCACCTGTGTCCGTGGCCCAAACGATCAGCATGAGCAACAAAACCAGCCAGGCACCATCAGCGTGTACACGCAGCCAGCAGAGTGCAAACCAGCCCGTAGTGACTGATATCAGGGCCGTTACAAAAGATTTGACCTGGTAGCCCCTGTCTATTGCGGTGTCTGGTCTGAAAAATGCCAGACGCGAAAACATGAGCAGCCAGGCGACACAGCCCAGTGTCAGCAAATACACTGCATGGTACTGCCATTGTGTCCTTGCCAGGAACAAGCCCGTGAAAACTGCCAACTGAACCGGAACCAACATATATCCAGTTCGAAGATGCTGCAGACCGGCCAGGTGTCTGTACTCATTGGATGCAAAAAGCAGTATCACCGCAAGCAAGACAAGGAACCCGCCGGGCGGCAATGCAAATATCACAGCCAGCGCCAGCGGCAGCAAAAATAATGCGGTCAAAATACGTTGTCTAAGCACCTGAAGCGCTCCTGACCTGCTGACTGGTACGCCCGAAACGTCTTTCCCGTGATTGAAAAGCAGAGACGGCCTCATTCAGCGTCGTGGCATCAAAATCCGGCCACAAAACAGGCGTAAACCAGAATTCGGTGTAAGCGGTTTGCCAAAGCAGGAAATTGCTGATACGCATCTCACCGCCGGTCCTGATCAACAGGTCAGGGTCAGTTGATCCCGACAGCGCCAGGTATGACGCGAAATGCCGTTCATTGATGTCCACCTTGCTGATTTCGCCTGCCTTGACCGCTTCAGCCAGGCGTGTTGCCGCCTGAACGATATCCCAGCGACCGCCATAGTTGACCGCAATATTCAATCGCATCCGCTCGTTGCTGGCTGTCAGGCTTTCGGCCTCAGTCATTTTTTTCTGTATGGCGTCACTGAATACTATCTTGTCACCGATAAAATTGAGGCAGATGCCATTTTGATGAAGTTCTGAAACCTCTTTATCCAGTGCACGTAAAAAAAGATCCATCAGACGCGATATTTCATTGGCCGGGCGGTTCCAGTTTTCACTGGAAAATGCAAAAACGGTCAGTGTACCGACCCCCAGGTGGCCGCACTGTTCGATAATCACGCGCAGGGCCTTCAGACCTGCCTGATGACCCATGGAGCGTGGACGGTTTCTCTTCTTTGCCCAGCGACCATTGCCATCCATGACAATGGCAATGTGCCTGGGTATGACAGGTGGTGCGCTCATTGAATACCCGCCATCACCTGGGTTGCCATCAAAACTCAAGCAACTCCTGTTCCTTCAGCGCCACGATTTCGTCGACCTTTTCAACATGCTGATCTGTGAGTTGCTGTATATCCTGCTCTGCCCGGTGGTCGTCGTCTTCCGAGATTTCTTTGTCCAGAAGCAATTCTTTGGCATGGTGGTTGGCGTCTCTGCGGATATTGCGGATCGCAATCTTGGCGTTTTCGCCCTCCTGGTGGACCACCCGGCCCAGGGCCACCCTGCGTTCTTCGGTCAAGGCCGGCAGTGGAATGCGGATGACGGTGCCGGCGGTCACGGGGTTGAGGCCGAGGTCGGAACTCATGATTGCCTTTTCAAGCGCCTGGACCATGGTCTTGTCCCAGGCAGTGACCGCCAGTGTGCGGGCATCCTCGATACTCACGGTGGCTGCCTGTCCGATGGGGACATCGCTGCCATAATAGTTGACTTTCACGTGTTCGAGTAAGCTGGGGTGCGCACGCCCGGTGCGGATCTTGGCCAGTTCAGTACGTAGAGATTCAAGGCTCTTATTCATCCGAATGTGCGCGTCTTTTTTGATTTCGTTGATCATGTTCATCTCCCGTCTGCCAGTGTTGGGCGCCTGTTCGCCTGTTCGCCGGTTCGCCGTTTCCAAAATATGTCTTAACGTTTTATATGTGCTTTAACTTTGTGTCGCTGGCGAACATTTGATTTTAGCAGTTATTTGAGCCACGTATTGCAATGTGCAGCTTATGGGAGCGTTGTGATTGGAACCACTGATGAACCAGTGCTGTGTCAAGCCACCAGGGTGCCGACAGCCTTGCCAGCTACGATTTGCATCAGGTTTCCACTACAAAAAACATTGAATACCCTGATCGGCATGTTTTGATCACGGCACAAAACAATCGCGTTGGCATCCATGACACCAAGCTTGCCCTCAATGACTTCATCATAGCCCAGGGTTTTATACAATTGTGCGTTCTCATCGACATTCGGATCGGCAGAATAGACACCATCAACCTTGGTGGCTTTGAGAACTATATCGGCACCAATTTCAATAGCCCGCAATGCCGCTGCGGTGTCCGTGGTGAAAAATGGATTACCGGTTCCCCCGGCGATGATAACCACACGCCCCTTTTCAAGATGACGTATCGCGCGTCTGCGTATGAAATCTTCACACACATCGTGTACGGAGATGGCTGACATGACACGGGCGTCAACGCCAACTTTTTCCAGAGAATCCTGTAAGGCAAGTGAATTCATCAGCGTCGCAAGCATCCCCATGTGGTCACCGGTGACGCGGTCAATACCCGATTCTGCAAGACCAGCGCCTCTGAATATATTACCGCCACCGATGACAATGGTAATTTGCACACCGGTATTGACGACATCCTGAATTTCCTTGGCTATCCGGTTAATGATGATTGGGCCAATACCGTAGTCTTCCTCACCCAACAGCGCTTCACCAGAAAGTTTCAGGAGTATGCGTTTATAGATGGCTCCGGCGTGCATATCCGTTCAGTCGCCTTTTACCTGTTGCATGACCTCATCTGCAAAGTTATCTGACTTCTTTTCAATGCCTTCACCAACCACAAGACGCGTGAACCCTTCCACCGTGGCACCCTTTTGTTCAAGTAGCTTTGCGACCGTAAGGTCGCCATCCTTAACAAAAGGCTGGCCCAGCAGGGTGATTTCCGACAGGTGTTTACGCAAACGGCCACTTACCATTTTTTCGATAATCGCGGCCGGTTTACCACTGTTCTGGGCCTGTGCGATGAGGATATTCTTTTCCTTTTCAAGAACATCTGCCGGCACATCAACCGCACTGACATATTCCGGGTTCAAGGCCGCGATGTGCATGGCCAGGTCACGCGCCAACTCATCGTCTCCGCCCTCAACATCAACCAGGACACCGATGCGGCCACCGTGAACATAGGTTCCTATATTGTTGTCACTGACCATGCGGGCGATACGGCGTACCTGAACGTTTTCACCGATTTTAGCCACCAGGGTCTGGCGATCCATTTCCAACTCGGTTGCCATCAACGTTTTGACGTCTTCTGAGCCCGACTTTAGAGCAAGCTCTGCAACGGCCTCGGCAAAGGCCAGGAAGTTTTCATCCTTTGTGACAAAGTCGGTCTCACAATTGATCTCCACTATGACGGCTTCGTGGTCAGCGTCGTTGAGGGCCAATACGAGCTTGCCTTCCGCAGCAACCCGTGAAGCTTTTTTGTCCGCTTTGGCGAGACCGGATTTGCGCAGGTTTTCGACTGCCCTCTCCATATCGCTATCGGTTTCGAGCAGTGCTTTTTTGCACTCCATCATGCCAGCGCCTGTGCGCTCGCGGAGTTCTTTCACCATTGCGGCAGTTACTGCCATCTCAATATTCCTTCTTCAAATTAATTTAATGGATCCGCCCGGAGACTGGTTTAATACCTTGTCCCGGGTCAGGGTCCGGATGCACATACCCGCTACCGTCAGTCCGCGGCAGCCTTCTTGGTGACTTTCTTCTTGGTGACTTTCTTCTTGGTAACCTTTTTCTTGGCTACCTTTTTCCTGGTTGCTTTCTTAGCTGCAGCCTTTTTCTTGGGTGCTGCTTTTACAACTTTCGGTGTCGCTTTGGTCGCCGCGGCAGGCGGTACTTCAGCCGTTTCAACCGGTCCAGTTTCTGTGGCGGGTTTGTCAGCAATGGATTTCACAGCGGTTTCCGGCTCACCCTTTTTGGCTGTGGTTTCCGGCTCAACCTTATCAGCAACAGTTTTCGGTACGTCTTCCAGTGCGGTCTTGACCGCAATATTATCTACCGCTTCCGGTTCTGTTATTACCGGGGCTTTTTTCACGACAACTTTTTTGGCGACTTTTTTGGCAACTTTTTTGGAAACTTTTTTCTTGTTGGTCTTGCCTGGTGCGGTTTTTGGCGGTTTCCCTGCACGTTTCACGGGGTTGCCATGCTCATCGAGTTCTATGAATTCATCGTGATCCTCCATATGAGGGATCGAGGCACGGCCTTCCAGAATCGCATCCGCGGTCAGTTGTGCGTAAAGACGGATTGAACGGATCGCGTCATCATTACCCGGGATGACATAGTCAATGCCTTCCGGTGAGCAATTGGTATCCACCACCGCAACCACCGGTATTCCCAGTTTGCGGGCTTCTTTGACCGCGATGTCTTCATTGCCAACATCGACAACGAACATCGCGCTCGGCAGATTCTTCATGTCCTTTATGCCACCAAGACTCTTTTCAAGCTTGTCACGCTCGCGGGTCAGTTGCAGGACTTCTTTCTTGACCAGGCGCGCGAAGCTACCGTCTTCTTCCATCTGTTCCAGTTGGCGCAGGCGTTTTATGGACTGGCGTATGGTACGAAAATTCGTCAGCATACCACCCAACCAACGGTGGGAAACATAGGGCATGCCGCAACGTTGCGCTTCTTCTTCGATCGCCTTTGAAGCTGCCCGTTTGGTGCCCACAAAAATCACATTGCCGCGCTTCGCTGCGATGCTGCCGATAAAATTCATTGAATCCACCAACATGGGGAGTGATTTTTCCAGGTTGATAATATGAATTTTGCCACGGGAGCCAAAAATGTACGGTGCCATTTTGGGGTTCCAAAAGCGGGTCTGGTGACCGAAGTGCACGCCGGCTTCAAGCATTTGGCGCATGGTAATATTTGACATAGGTGAAATCCTTCACGTAACAGAAATTCAGCGGTCGGTGATTGCAATTCCCTTGATTGCAAATTCAACGGCGCTAACTTCCCGGGTTAATCCTCCACATACCCTGTCCGGAAACCCTGTTCTGGCAGGGCACCCAACCGGACGGTTGTGATATGTGTGCGTATTTGATGTCACGAATCTGACATCACTCGATCCGGTTGCATGGAGCACGCCCCGGACAGCAGGGCTTTATACCAGAAATACCGGACGGGGGCAATGCTTCCTGTCTGATCAATGCAGGTTGGTCAGATCACCACTGTACGGGAAAGTGCCCCCAGACTCACTTGTCAGGGAAAGTAAGTGCTAAGTCTATAGTCCCCGCATCCACTCCTGGCGTAAAGCCACCGAACCCGGTTCATCGAGTGCCGCACGTACGGTTGCGAGAAGGCGGGTCTTGTCCCTGCCCAGGGTGCCCTTGAGAACCAGGTAATTGGAAGCATGGTCGCTGCGAAAAATGGTATTTTCCAGTTCCAGAGCTTCAAGCAGCCAGTACATTTCCTGAAAAAGACCGGTTTGATCCAGCGGCTCAAATTCACCCCTGAAACCTTTCTGATAACGATCCATTCCAGTCGGAAAGCTGACCACCAGGGTCGAAAGGTAGTCCGGTTGGGCGGCGCTCATCAGACGTCCGGAGTTGGCTGCGTGTTGTCGGCTGTAGTGTTTGCCACCCATGCCATTGAGTATCATTACCGAACTCCTGGCACCGGCGGCTTTTATTTTTCGAAGAGCGGCCAGTGATGATTCAAAGCTCTCACCCTTGCTGACGCGTTCGAGCACCAGGTTATCGCCGGACTCACAACCGACATAGAACAGGCTGAGTCCCATCTCTTTAAGCTCCGTCAGTTGGGCAACTGTCTTGTTTTTCAGGTTACGTGGCAGGCAGTACGATGAGACCCGCTGTATACCCGGCAGGTGGCGGTTAATTGCCTGCATGACCTGTTTCAAACGCCGGAACGACAGCGTCATCGCATCACCGTCGGCCAGGAAGACGCGTCGCACCAGCGCTTTCCCGGCTGCGATGGCTGC
>CAZYVH010000072.1:0-15957 GCA_964650905.1 uncultured Wenzhouxiangellaceae bacterium
CCGGAAGGAGATCCCGGCTCGGAGGCCGGGATGACGCGGCTCGGGGGCCGGGATGACGAAAACCTCCGTCGTTCCGGACAAGCGCAGCGCGATCCGGAACCCATCTTGCTCTCGTGAGGTTCATACTTGCTAGGTTACCGGTAGCCGGGAGGAGATCCCGGTACCGGGTCCGTCATGCCGGGCTACGACCCGGTACCGGCATGACGTTCTCGGGGGCCGGGATGACGGGGCTCGGAGGCCGGGATGCCGGGCTACGACCCGGTACCGGCATGACGTTCTCGGGGGCCGGGATGACGAAAACCTCCGTCATCCCGAAAATACGGTTATAATCGCCGGCTACAATTTTCCAACGTGACCATCAAATGATGCGATTTCTAAACTCAGTACTGCTGTTCCTGCTCGGTCTGACTACCGCCAGTGCGTTTGCTGCGGGCGATCCTGCCGCCGGCAAGCTCAAAGCCTATACCTGCACCGGTTGTCACGGTATTTTTAATTATAAAAATGCCTACCCGACCTACAACGTGCCCCGCATTGGGGGACAAAACGAGGCGTATCTGGTGATTGCATTGCAAGCGTACAATTCCGGTCTGCGCACACACAAGACCATGAATTCACAGGCACAAAGCCTGTCAGACCAGGACCTTGAGGATATCGCGGCCTATATTTCCACGCAGCCAAACACACAGGCGAGCAAGCAAAAACTGGCGGGCGACGCGGTTACGGGGAAAACAAAATCGACCGTCTGCCATGCCTGTCATGGGCCTGTCGGCAAAAGCACCCAGCCGATCTACCCCAACCTCGGTGGCCAACACGCGGACTATATAGAAAAAGCCTTACACGACTACCGTGACGGCACCCGTAAGAACCCCTTCATGAGTGGCTTTGCCGGTGCACTCTCTGACGCGGATATCGAAGACATCGCAGCCTGGTATGGCAGCCAGACCGGTCTCACCGAAATCCATTGATTTATTTGTAATAGGGGTTATCACCACTGGCGTGGTCGGTGGCGTCAATCACACCCTTGATTTCAGGATAATATTCCTTCAGGGTTTTCTCGATACCTTCCTGCAAGGTGACATTGACCATACCACAACCGTGGCAGCCGCCACCGAAGCGTAAGACCACTTCATTGCTTTGGGTGATCTGCTCCAGGGTAACCATACCGCCATGTGATGCCAAACCGGGATTGATTTCAGCTTCCAGCAACCATTCCACTTTTTCAGACAGGGCCGCATCGTCTCCGGGTCGGGTGCCCTTGATGCCGGGGGCTTTGATGGTCAACTGACCACCGGCATCAGATTTCTCATAGTCGATCTTCGCTTCTTTCAACCAGGGCTCAGAACTGGCGGGAACAAATAATTTAAATTGCTTGTAATCAAATACCTGTTCTTGTTCCAGCGTCTCCTGACCAGGTTGGTGGAACTGGAGGTCACAGGATGCAGCCGGTGTGCCCGGCTTGAGTACCGCGAGGTGCAAGCCCAGGTCGTCGATCTCCTGTTGGGCGATTAACCTGGAAAAATAGTCCCTGGCGTTTTCAGTTATTTCGATCATTAAAAATTCCTTTAACAGGCAGCAAGCAATGCCCTGGCAATTAACGGTAATGAAACATCCAGCCGCCAGTCAATACCTGAATGTGTACCATCGAATTCTTCGAAATGGTGCCCGATACCACGTTTTTCAAGCTGCCCGGCAAAAGCGCGTGTGCCGTATTGGATGTTGTACTGATCGCGGCTACCCACATCAATGTACAGCATTTCCAGCGCAGCCAGTTGTTCGGCATGGGCGTCAAGCAAGTGTAAAGGATCGTGACGCAACCATCGCTCCCAACGTTCCGGCAGCATTTCCAGCGTATTGAGGTCAAAGGGTAAGCGGATGGCTCTCGATTGGCTGTCACCAGGATCATAACTGGCGGCCATAGCCAGCGTCATCAGGGTCGAATAATCCGCTGAACGTGGGTATTTGTTATTCCAGAAATTCTTCAGAAACTGGTACGGGTCACCCGCAACGGACGTCAGTGTTGTAGCCATGCGTGGAAAATCCGGCTTATAAACCCATTCAAAGCCAATATCCCCTGCATGTGATGCAAGCGCACCCCATACCTCGGGGTAGTACATCGCGTGTACCAACGCGCCATAGCCACCGGAAGACTTGCCAAATACCCCACGACCCTGTCGGTTATCAATAACATTGACACGTTCTGATAAAAATGGAACCAGTTCCTCCACAATGTAGTCGGCATACTGCCCAACGGCAAATGAATTAATATACTGGTTACCACCCAGGGAACTGTAACAATCCGGCATGGCTACCACCACCGGTGGCATATCACCGCCGGCAATCAGACGATCAAGACGCTGCGGCAGATTCTCTCCCTGGTTTTTCCAGTTCAGTTGACCGGGTCCCGCGTTGCTAAAGGCGGCAAAGTTCCACAAGGCGATGTGGGCGGCACCCGACTCAGAGTAAGCTGCTGGCAAATAAACACATAATTCCCGTTGATGCGGGTCTGCCCAGATATTATTCCGCAGGGCTTTCGAGGTGTGTTCAAAGCGCACGACCCGGCCTCTTGGCCAGTCAGCTTGTGGCCGTAAGATCACAGATCCAATGCCGTGATATGTGCCAGCAGGCTGGCACGCAAGCCGGGGTCTTCCAGTGCGTAGGCAAGGGTGGCCTTGATATAACCCTGACGGCTACCACAATCGTAGCGCACGCCTTCAAACGCATGCGCAAGTAACGGTTGTTTGCTTAAAAGGTCAGCAATGGCATCGGTCAATTGGATCTCACCGCCAACACCTGCCTTAATGGACCCAAGTGAAGCAAAAATTTTTCCTGGAAGAACATAACGGCCAACGACACCCAAATTGGACGGAGCGTCCTGGGGTGCGGGTTTCTCGACGATAGCCTGGATGTGCTGTCTGCCATCAGTCTGTCTGTGCACAGACACGATGCCATAGCTGGCTGTTTTATCAGCCGGGATTTCCTCAACACCAATGCTGTAAAGACCCGTGGCGTAATATTCATCAACCATCTGGCGCAAACAACCCTTGCCACGTGACTTGATCAGATCGTCTGCCAGCAAGACTGCAAATGGCTCATTACCGACCAGGGTATTTGCACACCAGACGGCGTGTCCCAAACCGAGCGCTTCCTCCTGTATCACGTAGGCGATCGAGACGTGCCGGGGAATGATGTCCTTGATACGTGCAAGAAGTTCATCTTTACCTGTGGCCAGCAAATGAGATTGCAATTCTTCATCAGTTTCAAAGTAATCGAGGATGGCACGCTTTTGTTGATTGATAACAAAAATCAGTGTATCAATTCCCGCTGCCACCGCTTCTTCCACCGCATAATGAATGAGCGGTTTGTCCACAATGGGCAGCATTTCCTTGGGTATGGACTTGGTTGCCGGTAAAAAACGGGTCCCCAGTCCCGCGACCGGAAAGACGGCCTTTCTGATCGGTGGTAATGAGTCATTCGACATCTGCTGCTTTGGGTGTGTCTGCAGGTGCAAACAGCCGTTTAACTGCTGCGATGAATGGGTATGACGTTGGCAGGCTCTACATTGAAGCTGGACTTGGTCATTTCTGGGACCAGGTGCAACAGTACTTGCTGCAATTGATAGGTATCATAACGTCTGACGGCTAACTCCGAATTCCCCAGTTGCGCACGCAGGTCATCCCAATTGGATTCACGCGGGTGCGCAAGAAATATTTTTTCATGGGCTGTTTGCTCATAGGGTTCAAGTTCGTGGAATAGTTCTTCAAAGAGCTTCTCACCCGGTCGCAGCCCGGTATAAATAATCTGGATGTCACGCCCCGGTTCCTTGCCGGCGAGACGGACCAGGTGTTCGGCCAAGTAAGTGATATTAATGGGTTCGCCCATATCCAGCACATAGATTTCACCACCACTGCCCAGTACTGCCGCTTGCATAATCAGCTGGCTAGCCTCAGAAATGGTCATGAAATAACGCGAAATCTCCGGGTGTGTCACGGTAACAGGGCCACCCTTGGCGATTTGCTCCTGAAACAAGGGTACGACACTGCCATTTGAATTCAGTACATTACCAAATCGTACAGTTATGAAACGTGTGTTCGAACGGGCATTCATATTCTGACAATACATTTCAGCGACACGCTTGGTGGCACCCATAATGTTCGCCGGGTTGACTGCCTTATCCGTGGAAATCAGCACGAATGTGCCCACACCATGTCGTTCCGCAGCTTCAGCCATGCGCATGGTCCCAAGTACATTATTACGGTAGGCTTCGCGAATCTGGGTCTGCAAAATCGGTAGGTGCTTGTATGCGGCTGCATGGAAAATCACATCGGGTTTGTACTCTCCAATCACTTTTTCGACCGTCGCCGGATCACAGATGTCACCCAGTACAGACCAGAAAATGAGATCATGAAAATCATTACGTAATTCGTGATCAATCCGGTATAGCGCGTACTCGCTATGTTCGATGACGATCAGTTCAACCGGGTTAAGACGCGCAATTTGACGACACAGTTCCGAACCAATTGACCCGCCACCACCGGTAATCAAGACCCGTTTACCTACCAGGCCGACACGGATGGATTCCCACTCCAGTGACACGGGTTCACGGCCCAGTAAATCATCAATAACCACCCGCTTGAGGTCGTCAATTCTGGTGGCCCTGGAACCGAGGTCCTGTAATGTAGGCAGGGTTCGAAATTTGATCTCACTATGTTCACAGATTTCAACAATACGTTGCATTTCCTGGTTGCTAGCCGATGGCATCGCAATGATGGCCAGATCAGCCTGGAAAGCAAGCCCGACAGCAGACAGGCGATTGATGGGTCCAAGTACCGGCACACCGTGCACCTGTGCCCCACGCAACTTCCGGTCATCATCAAGGAAACCAACGACGGCAAAACTGCTGCGGTGTCTCAACTCACGTTCAAGCAATGCACCGGATCGGCCTGCGCCCAGAACGAGTACCCGTTTTACACCCGCATCAGATGACTTTGCAGGAAAATGGGAGTCCTTCCAGAAGCGGAAACACATCCTTGGCAAACCAAGCAGTACAAAGAGTAATACCGGATAAATCAGGATGGCTGGTATCCAGTGACTGATCGCTGAACCCTGAGCGAGTGCTGCCGCTGCCACAATCAGGACCATCCCGGTAGCGGTCGCACGGGCAATATTCCACAAGTCCTGAAAACTGGCAAAGCGCCACAAACCCTTATAAAGACCCATCGCCCAAAACACGATTCCCTGCAGGGTCAGGACGATAAGCAGTCCCACCATAGCGGTTGTCGTATTGACACTCATTGGTGTGTCCGAAGTGCGTTCAATCAGCCAGCCCGACGTCAGCCAGGCAACGGCGACCATCATCAAATCATGTAAAACTACAGCCGCTCTTGGGTGATGTGAAATTTCGATAATCCGTTTCATTTTTGTTGCTCTTTCGCAGACATGGCTAGCCTCCGCTTTATCAGGCACCAACAGACGCTGAGCGCCAATATAACCAACCCTGCTATCTCCACGGCGTTCTGCGGATACATTACTGCCAGCACAATGGCTGGCAGAACCAAACCCACATTCATGGCCTGATAGGCCATCAAAACCTGACCGTGTGACCACCCCTGGGCAATCAGCCGCTGGTATATATGTTGATTATGAGCATTATACCACCGCTCACCCCGCAATACCCTAGCGGACAGCGTCAAACTGGCATCAACAATAAACAACGCCATCACAATCAACGCAATAGCCAAACTCATGGCGTGCGTTGCAATGCCCTGGATAGCGAGTGCAGCAATAATGAATCCCAGTGGAACACTGGCGGCATCGCCCATAAATACGCTTGCCCGGGGAAAATTCAAGGGCAGAAAACCTGCACATACCGCCGCGAGGATCACTGCCAGCAAGGCCATCGAGTGTTGCTCTGCGTGGATAAAAAGACCTGCCATCGCCAAACCTGCAAACACTCCCTGAAACCCCGCCATGCCATTACTTCCATCCATAAAGTTATATAAGTTCATCAACCAGACCACTGCCAGGATCATAAGGCTGCAAACACCCATGTCAGACAAGGATCCCCAAGAGCACACGGAGTTTAGCAACCACAAGCTGACCGTCAACTGAACCAGTAGACGTAACAGGGCCGCCACCTGACGCCTGTCATCCAGCCAACCAACCAAACTAAGAATGACAAGCCCCGGTATGACGTTTTGTAGCCAGAAAATTGGCAGGGGAATGAGTTGGGCTACGAGCAATGATGTGACCACCAGACTGAATATCAGACCCAGCCCACCGCCGGTAGGCGTCGCGATGCTGTGACTCTGACGCTCACCGGGTTGCGCCAGCACGCCACCGTGAAGTGCCAGGCGCAATGCCAGAACGGTGCTCAGGAAACTCAATACAGTGGCAAACAGGGTAATCACTATCCAGCCCAGGGCTGTCAGCTCACTACCACTCACACTATTCACGAGCTATTCGCCCAGAACACCACGAATACTCCTCGTTGTGCTCCAGTTTTTACAGCTGGGGCATTGCCAGTAATGACTGTTGCCTGCATAACCGCAATGGGTGCAACGATAGACCGGTTGCCCGGCCAGTAATTTCTCTGCAATCGCACGCAAAATAGCATCGTCGATTTCAGTTTGTGTACCCGCTTCAAGTTTCATCTCGATCAAACGGTCAAGACCTTTAACCGAGGGGTGTTGGGTCAGTGCCTGCGCCAGATACCCAATGGCTGCTTCAAGGCCCTGCCTGTCTTTTAAAACCGCAGTCCGGGCCAGCAATAAACTGACACCGTCATAGTGCTCAGACCAGTGTTCCATGCTGGCAAGCACCCTTTGGGATTCTCCAGCCTGCTTTCCATATTCCAGATAAGCCGGTAAAAATTCATGGATAGTCTCTATACTCAAGTCTGCAATTTCCTCATAGATTCTGAGTGCTTCGGCAAACATACCCTGCTGCGCCTCTATGCGTGCCAGTATCAATCTTAGCCTGACACTCTCTGGATGGTACCGCCGCGCCTGCCGTAATTGCTTTCTGGCTGCTGTCCACTTAGCCCCAGCCACTTCCAACTCAGCTATCTCACAACAAAAATGGGCCATGAGCGGACCCATTTTCGCCTCGCTGACTGACTCGAGTTGCTGCGCCTGTTGTAATGCCTTTTGCCACTCTTTTTCCTGCTCGTAAATGTCCAGCAGGCGACGCAAAGCCGCCGGTACAAATGCTTTACGTTCAATCAGTTCCATGAACAGGTTCTCAGCGCGGTCAAACAGGCCCGCCCGCATGTAGTCTTCGCCCAACTCGAGTAGTGCGCGGGTTTTTTGCTGTTCCTCAAGATCCGGTTTGGAAATGATGTTCTGGTGAATTCGGATTGCACGTTCAACTTCACCACGCCGCCTGAACAGGTTGCCCAGAGCAAGATGGGTTTCGATCGTATCGCTGGTGACTTCAGCCATTTCCACAAACACGGCAATGGCCTTATCCGGTTGCTCATCCAGAAGGTAATTCAGGCCCTGGAAATAACGGTGGCTAAAATTGCGGTTACGTTTACGATCACCCCGGCTGATTGTTCCCCTGGCCAGTGACCAGCCCCCCCAGGCGGCGAAGGGAATTAACGCGAGCAACAGTATCTCAAACATCGTTTGCTGGGGATTCAGAGGGGTCCTGTTGTTTCACTGCGTTTCGGGCTTTGCGTAATTGAAGCTGAAGAGGAAGCACCCGTGCCAGATAAATAAGTACCAGTCCCGTAATAACGCCTGTTGTAAAGCCAAGCAATATCGCCAGGCCGAGAGGCAGTTCAAGCTGATACCAGAGTAAGTCCAGGTAAACATTGCCGGCATTAAGTGTACCCACCAGCAGTCCTGCCACAATAGCTGCCATAGCGACCAGAATGAAGGCAGCTTTCTTCACTGCATTGACTGTTCCTTTCAGGTGTTTGCTTGACGGTCTGTATTAGTTGATATTGTTGACCCGTTCACGCAGTGATTTACCCGGTTTAAAATGTGGCACATGCTTGCCAGGCAAGGCGACTGCCTCACCTGTCTTGGGATTGCGACCCATACGGGGAGCGCGGTAATGCAACGAAAAACTTCCAAAACCCCGTATCTCGATACGCTGACCGCTGGAAAGTGAACTGCTCATTTGTTCCAGTATGGATTTAACACCAAGTTCAACATCCATGTGGGCGAGGTGTTGTTGTATGTCTGCCAGGCGATCAATTAATTCTGATTTGGTCATTTTTATCATTCACTCCTGTTTTTGATAGTTTAAGCGTTCAACGGGCGGTGGCTTTCCATCGCCCATGTCCAACTTTAGTTGTCCTGGTCGAGTTGCTCCTTGAGCAATTCACCCAGCGAAGTCGTACCGGTGGATACGTTCTTCTGATGGTATTCTTCCAGCGCCTCGGCTAACTCATCGTCTTCAAGTGCCCGGATGGACAAGCTCAGGCTGCGGTTTTTGCGGTCCAGGCTGATGAATTTACACTTAACTTCATCACCAATCGTTAACTCCCTGGTAGCATCTTCCACACGTTCCTTCTTGATATCAGATGCACGCAGATAACCTTCGACACCGTCAGCCAGTTCTATCACCGCCCCACGTGCATCCACTTCCTTGACCGTACCCTTGACCTGACTGCCACGCGGATTTTCTGCCATAAAGGTGGCAAACGGGTCCTGGTCCAGTTGCTTCAGTCCGAGCGAAATTCTCTCACGTTCTGGGTCAACCGCCAAGACCACAGCCTCTACCTCTTCACCCTTACGGAAATTTCGTATGGTTTCTTCGCCGGGTGTCAGCCATGAAATGTCCGAAAGGTGCACCAGGCCATCGATGCCACCTTCCAGTCCGATGAAGATACCAAAATCGGTAATGGACTTGATTGCGCCAGTGACGCGGTCACCCTTGTTATGGGTGGCAGCGAAAGTATCCCAGGGATTTGATTGACACTGCTTAATACCGAGCGAAATACGGCGGCGTTCTTCATCAATCTCCAACACCATGACTTCAACTTCATCACCAGTTTGAACAGCCTTTGAGGGGTTGACATTCTTGTTGGTCCAGTCCATTTCTGAAACATGCACCAGACCTTCAACACCATCTTCTATCTCAACAAAGCAGCCGTAATCGGTAATGTTGGATATTTTGCCAAACAGACGCGTGCCAACGGGATAACGACGCGACAGGTCACTCCAGGGATCATCACCCAATTGTTTCAGACCGAGGGAAACCCGGTTGCGTTCACGATCAAACCGTAATACGCGTACCTCCATCTCGTCACCCACATTGACGATTTCGCTCGGGTGCCGCACCCGCTTCCAGGCCATGTCGGTGATATGCAGGAGACCGTCGATCCCGCCAAGATCAAGGAAGGCACCATAATCTGTCAGGTTTTTCACAATGCCCTTGATGATTACGCCTTCTTCCAGGCTCTCGAGCAATTGTTCACGTTCAGCACTGAATTCCAATTCAACAACGGCACGTCGTGACACCACGACATTGTTACGTTTGCGATCCAGTTTAATAATTTTGAATTCGAGATCCTTACCCTCGAGGTAGACAGGATCACGCACCGGACGGACATCGACCAGTGACCCCGGCAAAAATGCACGGATATCGTTGATATCAACGGTGAATCCACCTTTGACCTTGCCGCTGATCTTGCCCTGCACAATATCTTCGTTCTCGAAGGCACTCTCCAGTTTGTCCCAGATCATGGCGCGTTTGGCTTTTTCTCTTGACAGACGGGTTTCACCATAACCATCCTCGACGGCATCCAGAGAAACATCCACATTGTCCCCGACTTCTACTTCCAGTTCTCCATCCAGCGAACGGAACTGGTTGATGGGCACGATGCCCTCGGATTTCAAGCCGGCATTGACGATGACAACATCATCCCTGATTTCAACTACCGTACCGGTTACGATAGTACCTGGCTTCATGCTTTGTTTAGCGAGGCTCTGTTCAAATAATTCAGCAAAACTTTCAGTCATTGGTTTAGTCCCACAGACATTCTACACCACATACAATGTCCACCTGGTTGTATGGCACCTTATCGTGCCGGTTAAAAAAACGTCACCCAATAAAGATGACACCCGTTAATATCATTAAATATCAGCAACTTACAACATATACTTAGATCAATTTACAGACTTTCATAAACACTTCGTTTATGTTCATGTCCGTTGAATCAATAATCACTGCGTCTTCGACCGGTCTTAGCGGTGCAATGACACGTTTTTGATCACGCTCATCGCGGGCTTTGATCTCCCTGAAAAGGCGCGAGAGATTAACACTTTCTCCTTTTTCTTTCAACTGCTTATATCGTCGCTGGGCGCGAATTTCCGCACTCGCGGTCAAATAAATCTTGAGGGTGGCATCCGGAAAAACGACGCTACCCATGTCGCGGCCATCCGCAACCAGACCCGGTGGCTGGCGAAATTGCCTCTGACGAACAATCAGTGCCGACCTGACCGCTGGCAGAGCCGCGACCTTGGAGGCCATAATACCGGTCTCTTCGCGTCGCATACTTTGACTGACATCTTCACCGTCAAGCATCGCCCTGATACCATCGCCGCCCAGTTCAAAACAAATATCAAGACTGGTGCTAAGGTCAGCGATCAGGGCCTCATCATCGTCTGACAGCTTGTTTTTAATGACAGCCAGCGCCGTCAAGCGATAAAGAGCACCACTGTCGAGGAGATGCCAGCCGAGACGTTGCGCAAGCAGCAGCGAAATGGTGCCCTTGCCGGAACCTCCTGGGCCATCAATGGCAATGACGGGTACGGCTTTTGTCACGCGATTTCACTCAACTGCATGTTTGCACCCAGTTGATTCATATCTTCAATAAAACCAGGATAAGACGTGGCTATATACTCCGCACCACTGATGCGTACCTGCCGTGCTGTGAGCAAACCCAGTACAGCGAACGACATGGCACAACGGTGATCCCCGGCACTCTCGACATCGGCACCCGTGACGTCACCGCCCTGGATATCAACACCATCATGAAACGCCTGCAATTTTACACCCAATGCGCCCAGCCCGCTGGTCATGACCGCCAGACGGTCACTCTCCTTGACCCGCAGTTCGGCCGCTTCACGTATACGGGTAACACCACTGGCCGTGGCAGCCAGTGACATAAGCAATGGCAACTCATCGATCATATCCGGCACACGCGCCGCCGGTACATCGATGCCATTAAGACGACCGTTATAAGATAATTTGATGTCACCGACGGGTTCTGCGTCCCCGTCACGTAGGTTTACAAGCTGCAGCGCGGCACCCATCTCCTCAAGACAACGCAGAAAACCAATACGTGTCGGGTTTAGCCCAACATTGCGCAACACGATTGCAGATCCGGGAATCAAGGTGGCAGCAGCCAGGGGGAAAACCGCCGAGGAGATGTCACCCGGCACGGTAAAGTCAGCGGCAGCCAGTTGGGATGAACCGTTGACGCAACCCGGTGCGGATAGATCCACACCAAACAGAGGCAACATTCGTTCGCTATGGTCACGACTCAGGTGTGGCTCCCGGACACAGGTCGTGCCCGTGGCGAACAAACCAGCCAGCAGCACACAGGTCTTTATTTGTGCACTGGCGAGGGGTGATACATATTCAATACCATGCAGGCCCTGGCCGGGACTAATTTTCAACGGTGCGGTGCCCTGCTCGCTGGCGCTGATTTGCGCACCCATGCGGCTTAAAGGATCGATGATACGACGCATGGGCCGGCGGTTCAGGGATGCATCACCACTCAGCGTGCAGTCAAAGTCCTGTGCACACAGAACACCCGCCAGCAGACGCATCGCCGTACCTGAGTTACCAAGCTCAAGCAAGCCGTCCGGTGGCCGTTGCAGGTGACCCGCCGTACCATCTACCAACACACGGGGGTTACGACTATCCACGACCGCACCCAGTTGCCTGCAAGCCTCCAGTGTGGCCAGGGTGTCCGCACTCCTGAGCAAACCGTCGATGCTTGAACGACCCTTTGCCAGGCTTGCGAATATCAATGCTCTGTGGCTGATGGATTTGTCACCGGGGGGGGTTATCTCACCATACAGACGCGAAGCCGCTGTTTTCGATGACAGGATCACGTCCCGATCCACTCAGGTACTGGTGGGCAAACGACTGGTTATCGCCTTGGGGTAAGACCCCAGAATCCGCGTCAAGCTGGTCTGATGTTGCAATTCCTCAAGGGCAGATTTCAGCGGCTCGATTTTGACATGGCCCTCAACATCTACGAAAAATACATATTTCCAGTTGCCGACGCTCGAAGGCCGTGACTCGATGCGGGTCATATTGAGACCATGCCGGGCGAGCGGGCTGAGAAATGCATACAGGGCGCCCGGCCCTTCCTCACCCGCGAACAGCAAAGTGGTTTTATCATCGCCAGTTGGTGACAACAGTTGCCGGCCAATGACCAGGAAACGTGTGGCGTTGTCCGGGCAATCCTCAATGCGTGCAAACAACACCGGCAGACCATATATTTCCGCCGCAGAACGACTGGATATTGCCGCAGCATCCACGGCATACCGAACCCTTCTTGCGGCCTCTGCATTACTTCCAACAGCAACACATTCTGCCTTCGGCAAGTTCTGGCGGAGCCATGCCTTGCACTGGGATATGGACTGCTGGTGTGAATAAACACGCTCAATGTCCTGCAGGCTACCGGCCTGGGTCAGCAGGTTATGGTGTATCGGTAGTTCGATTTCACCACAAATTTTCAGGCTTGAGTCAACAAACCTGTCCAGGGTGTGGCTAACCACACCCTGACTGGAATTTTCAACCGGCACGACACCGAAATCCGCTTCGTTGGCCTGCACCTGGGCAAAAACATCGTCAATCCCGGTCAGACCGAGTGCCATGACGGAATGCCCGAAATGCTGATTGACCGCCTGCTGGGTAAAGGTTCCTTCCGGTCCAAGATAGGCAACCTTTAAAGGTTCTTGCTGCGCCAGGCACACCGACATGATTTCACGGAACAGACGTAGTATTTCCGTATCACTGATGGGGCCCTTGTTACGCTCAATGACAGCCCTTAGAACTTCTGCTTCACGTTCCGGGCGGTAATAATCCACCGCGTGTTCCAGTTGACCCTTGGATTCGCGAACCGTCCATGCCAGACGGGCGCGTTCAGAGATCAATTCCTGTATTTTCTCATCCAGTGTATCGATCCGGTTGCGAACATCATGCAGACTGTCGTTTACCGGCCCGTTTTTACTGCTTCTACGCTCCGTCATCAACCAGTACTCTGTTCAAAATCCGACATGAATTCCAGCAGTGCCCGCACACCCTCCAAAGGCATGGCGTTATAAATACTGGCCCGCATACCACCCACCGAGCGATGGCCCTTCAGCCCACTCAAACCTGCCGCTTCTGCTTCCGCCACGAAACGGGTGTGTAGGGACTCATCACTGGTCTGAAACGTTACATTCATGACAGATCGAAATTCCACTGAAATGTCATTGACATAAAAATCACTCTGGTCGATATAACGATACAACAGGTCTGCTTTTTGTCGATTACGCTGCGCGAGTTTTCCGATCCCTCCCTGTGTTTCAATCCAGTCAAACACCAAACCGGCTATATACCAGGCAAACGTTGGTGGCGTATTCAGTCTTGAGCCTTTCTGGTTTTCGATTTTCCAGGACATGAGGTCTGGCACGGTACCGGGAAGATCTTTGAGCAAATCCTTCCTGACGATGACCAGGGTGATACCGGCCTGGCCGATGTTTTTCTGTGCGCCGGCATAGATGACACCGAAATCCTCGACAGCTACCGGTCTTGAAAGAATGTCGGATGACATATCTGCAACCAACGGTTTAGTGGTTGCAGGGGGCCTTTCAAACTGCAAGCCGGATATGGTTTCATTGCTCACATAGTGCAGGTAAGCACAGTGGTCTGGTATATCCCAATCTGCCTGCGCCGGAATTTCCCTGAAGCCACCGTCCTCACTACTGGCCGCCAGGTGAGCCAAACCCAGGCGTTGCGCGATCGCGAAAGCCTTTTTACTCCAACTGCCATTGACAACATAGGCCCCTGGCCTGTCCACGCCGGCAAGGTTGACAGGAACCTGGGCAAACTGCGTTGTCGCCCCGCCGGCAAGAAACAGGACCGCGTAGTCATCCGGTATGGATAACAATCGCCTGAGACTGGCCTCCGAACGATCAACGACATCATCAAAGGCAGCACTGCGGTGACTGATTTCCATGACCGACATACCCAGGCCATGGAAATCCAGTAGTTCATTGCGGGCTTTTTCAAGTACCGGCAGGGGCAACATCGCCGGACCGGCTGAAAAATTATAAATTCGCGTCATTACAATTGTCCAAAATAAAGTGTGATTAAGATTGTATGTTAAGGCCTTTCAGACGCCTGACAAAGCAGTTTTGTCCCTTTGCTGTTTGGCTCCATCTGAACGAACCAGCTGCAAATGTTCCAGGTAACCCGCCTGCACACCAGTAATATACTTACCGGAAAAACAGGAAGTATCGAAATGCGTAATGCCCGCGTTTCCTTCACGGCAGGCTTCCACCAGATCGTCGAGCGCCTGGTAGATCAGGCGGTCCGCCCCGAGTTCGATCTCAATCTGCTTCCTGTCGCGCCCACTGGCTACCAGTTCATCCACAGCCGGCATGTCAATCCCGTAAATATTCGGATAACGTACCGGTGGTGATGCCGAGGCAAAATAGACTTTTTTTGCGCCTGCCTCACGGGCCATCTGTATGATCTGCCTGGAGGTCGTACCACGGACGATTGAATCATCGACAAGCAAAACATTCTTGTTGCGAAACTCAAGATCAATGGCATTCAATTTCTGCCGTACCGATCGTTTGCGTTGCTCCTGACCCGGCATAATGAATGTCCGGCCAATATAACGATTCTTGATAAAGCCTTCCCGGTATTTGACATTCAGATCATAGGCAAGCGGTAATGCGGAGGTGCGACTGGTGTCCGGCACCGGAATGACGACATCGATGTCATGCCCGGACCATTCCTTCAGAATCTTTCGTGCCAGTGACTGCCCCATACGCAAACGGGCTTTGTAAACAGATATGTCATCCAGCATCGAGTCCGGGCGGGCAAAATAAACGTATTCAAAAACACAGGGGCAGGCGGGCTTTGCCAGCGGGCTTTCGTGATAATGAATTTTCCCGTCCAGCGTAATGAAAACAGTCTCAGCCGGTTTCAGATCGCGCATCAGGGTGAAATCCAATGCTGCCAATGCAACACTTTCAGAAGCAATGGCATATTCCCTTCCATTGGCTGTTTCCCTATAACCCAATACCGCCGGACGAATCGCATAAGGATCACGGAAACCCAGTACGCCCTTGCCGGCAATCAGTGCGATGGCGGAATAGGCGCCTGAGCAACGTTGATGCAGACGATCCACCGCTTTGAACACGTCAGCGGCTTGTAAGGTCCTGTGATTGAGAGCCTGTAATTCATGCGCGAATACGTTGAGCAACACTTCCGAGTCAGACTCTGTATTCAAATGCCGTCGGTCACTGTCAAATAATTCTTTCTTGAGCTCATCGGTATTGATCAGGTTGCCATTGTGCGCCAGGGCGATGCCATAAGGTGAATTGACGTAGAATGGCTGGGCCTCATCCCTATCATTGCTACCCGCGGTGGGGTACCTCACATGACCGATCCCGGCGTGGCCTTTCAAGCGTTCCAACGCTTCGGCCGGGAACACATCCCTGACCAGGCCGTTGCCTTTGAACAGGTGCAACTTGTGCCCATCGATAGTGGCAATTCCAGCGGCATCCTGTCCACGATGCTGCAAAATAGTCAGGGCATCATACACCAAGGGCGTGACCGCTGTGTGCCCGACAATTCCAATGATTCCACACATGCAGATTGTCCTCAGGGATTCCTAGGAGCCTGTCCGAGAATAGAAGCCGTAGCGAGGGGAAGCCATTTTGAGTCCATTTTTTTGGTCATTTGAGGCGAATTTTACTCATATTTAACGAA
>CAZYVH010000073.1:0-5086 GCA_964650905.1 uncultured Wenzhouxiangellaceae bacterium
GCATTGGCGATCTCTGCCTGTATCTGGAAGATATCGGTCATGTCCCGGTCGTAGGTGTCTGACCACAGGTGGCGGTCATTGCCGGTATCGATCAATTGCGCGGTGATACGCAACCGGTCGCCGACCTTGCGCACGCTGCCCTCAAGGATATTGGCCACCCGCAGGGACCTGGCGATGTCCTTAATATTCCTGCTTTCATCCTTGTAGACAAAAGACGATGTGCGTGAGGCGACCTTCAGCCCCTCGACATGTGTCAGCACGTTGAGCAATTCCTCGGAAAGACCATCCGAGAAATATTCCTGATCCGTCTCCGCGCTCATGTTGACAAAGGGCAGTACCGCGATGGAGTTTTCCACAATCTCGACGGTCGGTTCCGGTTCGGATTGTGGTTGGGTGGTTTCAACACGATTTGCCGGGGACTCTGGCATGGGTATCAGCGGTTGCATCAGCGCGACGCCGGCGAGGACTGCCAGCAGGGCCATGATGATGTAGTCCAGTTTGCGACCGGTTTTCTCTGTAATGGAAGCGCCGCGATCGACCTCGAATTCCTTTTTGATCCCATCCGGCGTTACTTCGTAGGCCCAGGCGATATACAGGGCCAACGGAAAGCAGATAACCAGCAAGGTGACAGACATGGCCATGACCCAGCCCGGCGCACCGAGATTTGTCGAAACAATCTCGCCCAACTGGATCAGTATCCAGGCAGAAACAATATAGAGCATGCCAATCCGGAATACATTCCGGCGTTTCATTTCACCGAGTATCTTCATCTATGCTGCTCCATCATAGCCGCAAAATCAGGGTCATCGCGAATGGCGTCGAAGGCCGCATCCAGGTCAACGGTGTATACCGAGGTGTCACTGGGTGGCTGTAACAGAGGTTCGAGCATCTCGATGGCCTCAGGTGTCATGCCTGCGATACCGAATATACGCGCGTATTCGAGCTTGAATCTGAAAGCTTCCACTGCATCGGTGGGCCGCGATGACATCGATTTGTCAACCAATGAGCGGACTTTTTCCGAACCGGCGCCCTGGATTGCGCCGACCATTGCCTCGGCCAGATCGAGTCGATAGTCAGTACCCAGTTTTGAGCGTAAACCGTTCAGGCGGACCAGCGCGGCGGCCGCCGCCTGCCTGGCCTCATCCCGGCGGCCCATGAAATACAGGGCCTGTGCTGCCCAGGCCTCCCGGAGGTCGATCCGGTTACGCTGGATTTCCAGTTCATCGCCGATACCGCGTGCTGCCGCCAGTGCCTCGTCATACTGTCTTGCCAGTATGCGTGCGAGCATGAACGATTCAAAAAAGTTGAAATCACCCGCGTTCTGTGCACCATCTGTCAGTTGCAAGGCGGTCTCAATATTACCGCTTTCCTCCAGCACGACCCGGGCCAGTGTGGTCCTGCCCCAGAAACTGTCCGGAGCCAGCACGCGTGCCTGCACGGCGGCCTTTTTCGCGTCTTCATAACGGTGCATGTAGAGGTTGGTAAGCGCATATTCGTGCCAGTTAAAATGTACTCGCGGGTTGAGTCTGAGTGCCTCTTGCATCGCTTGCCGGGCCTGTTCCCACAAGCCTGCGCGGCGTGAAACCCAGCCTTGCCACATGTAAGCCTCATCATTGCCGGGCATCATTTCGATCGCCTTGCCGAGTTTGTAAAGAGCCCGCTCATAATCCAGATGACCCCAGTACCAGTAGAACCCCTCGGCCACATACAATTCAGCGAAATTCGCATCGATGCTTCTGGCGTGCTCAATGGCTTCCAGCGCCAGTCTGATATTTTCAGGGTCGCCGCCATAAACCCAGTAGTTGGTCATATGCGCCCGTGCCAGGCCGATCCAGGCAAATTTGAAACCGGGGTCAAGAGCAAGCGACTCGGTATATAGCCCTACGGCGGCTCGGTAATCGCTCATGGTCTCGTTTTGGGTTAATTGCCTTGCCTTGAGAAATGATTCGTAGGCGGCTACATTGTTGGTGGGCACGGCGTCCACGCTGGCCAGTTCGGATTCGGTGAGTGTTGCTTTCAATGCTGCGGCAATGGACCGTGCAATTTCCGACTGAATGTCGAACAAGTTGCTGGCGGTCAGTTCGCGGTCATATATTTCAGCCCACAGGTGTTCATCGCTATGCGCATCGATCAGTTGCACATTGATCCGTACACGATCGCCAGAACGTTGGACCGCGCCTTCCAACACGTTCGCAACCTGTAATTCGTGTGCGACCTGGCGCAGGTTCTTGGTGGTGTCCCGGTACTCCATGACCGAGGCCCGGGAGATCACGCTGAGGGCCTCGATCCTGGACAACTGGATCAACAGGTCTTCCTGAATGCCATCGGCAAAATAGCTGTCGTCGGGGTTGGGACTGCGGTTGTCGAAGGGCAGTACGGCAATGGAATGTTTATCCACGCCTGCAAGTGAATAATTGTTTACAAGATCCGGCTCCCCGGACCTCTGGCTCTCGACCTGGGTGGCAACAGATTCAACCTCAGCCACTTTCTGCTCGTAACGCTCCTTAAAAATTGACAGCCCAAATGACAGGCCAAACGATATGACGATGAGATATTCCAGCTTATGGCCAGTCCCGGCCTTTGCAGGCGCTGTGCGCACCACTTCATTTTCGAGCTTGAGCCCCTCCGGTGTCAGTTCAAAGCCCCAGGCCAGGATCAGGGCCGGCGCAAAACCAATCACCAATATCAGCAGGATAAATTTTGGCACCCATTCCGGCAGCGACAACAGGTTCATGGCAACGCCCGATAGTTGCCATAACATCCACGCAGTTACCAGGTAGGCGATGCCCACCTTGATAACGTTTCGGTATTTCAGTTCTTCTATTAATGACACAAGGGAAAATTTTTGCATGCCGTTGCTTTTAAGCATAGTGCCTAACCGGGAAAAAGCCAAAGGCAGTGTTGGCTGCAACACGTCATACACGAATACTCGTGTTAGTTGAAAGTCATTGTGGTTCTGTTTGCGGTATTATCGGTCGCGTCCAAAGATAACTTGAAAGGAGAGCGGAGTGCTGAACTTGCCACTGATTGGTCCCGACCAGAATTTTGCGCTTTGGGCGGTATTGATCGGCCTGGCCGCTTTTGGGTTCTGGTGCGAGCGATTCCCCTGGGGCAGGAAATACTCAGGTGTCATGCTGCTGATGACTGCCGCCATTGTGCTGGCCAATCTGAAGATCATCCCAACCACGGCGCCCGTGTACGATATGACCTGGGACTACCTGGTTCCCGTGGCGATACCGCTGCTGTTGTTTCAGGCCGACCTGAAACGTATCGTGCGGGAATCCGGACCCACCTTGACTGCCTTTGTCATTGGCAGTGCGGCCGTGGTGGCCGGCTCATTGATCGGGGTTTCGCTATTGGACCTGGGGCCTGAAGAAGCAGAGCTTGCGGGTATCTTCACGGGTACCTACATCGGTGGCAGTCTCAATTTTGCAGCCGTCGCCCAGGCCAGTGGAATGCAGGACGGCAGTATGCTCGCGGCAGCCGTCGCCGCAGACAATGTCGTGACGAACCTGCATTTTTTGTTGATCATTTTGCTTCCAGGCATTGCCTGGGTAGCCAAAATATTTCCAAACAGGCACAGGGATAATCCCCAGCACATGACAGCCGCGGAACAGGGAGGTCTGCACCATGTCACCGATCTCGATATCGCTGGATTGCTGACCGCGCTGGCGCTGGCTTTCTTGTTGGCAGCGCTGGGCCGGTCGCTGGCAGATCTTGCGGGAACCCCCCAGTTTGCCATCCTGGTGACGACTGCGCTTGCTCTGCTGGTGGCGACCATTGCACCCTTTAAGGTCGCCGGGCTTTCAGGTCATAAGGAGGCCGGACAGGTACTGATGTTCATTTTTCTGGCCGGTGTCGGGGCAACTGCCGATGTATGGAAACTGATTGAGATCGGGCCGGTATTGTTTATTTTTGCGTTGATGATCGTAGCTACCCACCTGTTGATCCTGTTTGCGCTTGGAAAGGTATTGAAGCTTGATCTTGCCGAGCTTGCCATGGCATCCGCTGTTTGTATCGGCGGTCCCGCCTCCGCAGCCGCGCTCGCTTCTGCCAAGGGCTGGCGTGATCTGCTGATACCGGGCGTCCTCGCCGGTTCATTTGGTTATGCCATTGGCAGCTTTATCGGTGTCAGTGTCACTCAATGGTTGCGCTTGTGACGTGGTATCTGTGGTCGCACGGGATGAATACTCAGGGTAAAATAGACCTTTTTGCAAGGCCAAAAATACCATGTCAGAGAATCGTTTTACCGGCACCGACCGTTATGTCGCCACCGAAGACCTCACCACTGCTGTCAACGCCGCAGTCACACTCGGGCGACCCATCCTGATCAAGGGCGAACCGGGCACCGGTAAGACTCAATTAGCTGAAGAAATCGCCAGGGGTCTTGAGCGGCCGTTGCTTGAGTGGCATGTGAAATCCACCACCAAGGCGCAACAGGGTCTTTACGAATACGATGCGGTCGCCAGGCTGCGGGATTCGCAACTGGGTGATGAGCGCGTCCACGACATCGCAAATTACATCGTTCGTGGGCCATTGTGGGAGGCTTTTGATCAGGATATGCAACCGGTGTTGCTGATCGATGAAATCGACAAGGCCGATATCGAGTTTCCCAACGACCTGTTACGTGAACTCGACCGTATGGAGTTTTACGTCTATGAAACCAAGCAGACGGTTACGGCGAAACATCGACCGATTATCGTCATCACCAGCAACAACGAGAAAGAACTTCCGGATGCTTTCCTGCGCCGGTGTTTTTTCCATTACATCCGTTTCCCGGACAAGGAGACCATGACGGACATCGTCGAGGTCCATTACCCGGGCTTAAAAAAAGAACTGCTGAGCGAGGCATTGAACGCGTTCTACGAATTGCGCGAGGTACCCGGTCTGAAAAAGAAGCCATCCACCTCCGAGCTACTCGACTGGCTGAAACTGTTGCTGGCCGAGGACGTGCCACCTGAGGCTCTGGCGGACGATGACCGGCGCAAGACGTTGCCACCTCTGCACGGCGCCCTGCTCAAAAACGAGCAGGATGTACACCTGTTTGAACGTCTGATTTTTCTCAACCAGAGAAATGCCCGTTAGG